>NZ_SLKM01000146.1:0-17637 GCF_007134575.1 Natronospira sp. | reverse complement strand
GGTCACCTGGGCCGTGCTAACGGAGGATTGGTTCAGGCCTATGTCGTGGTGCTACCCGGAGGCTTTTAATCGCGAATAAATTCGCTCCCACGGTGCCATTAGCGCGCCGAAGCCACCCGTGGGAGCGGCTTTAGCCGCGATTAAGAGCCTCCGGATGGCACCAAGGCCCGTGGCCGGGACGCACCCCGTCACCGATATCGAAGGGCCCTACCTGTAAGGAACCTGTGGTCGCTAGCGAAACCGCCCGACCCCGGCAAAGCGTGAGGCCCAGTAGCCATTGTCGAGGCTGGCCCAGGACACGGTGCTGCCCGGTGAGGGAGCGTGGAGAAAGCGACCATCGCCCGCATAAAGGCCCACATGGCTGATGCTGATCCCGTCCACGGCGAAGAAGATCACATCTCCCGGCCCCATATCATCCCGCTGCACGGGCCGGGCCTCGCGGAACTGGCGGCTGGTGGTGCGGGGCACATCGATGCCCACCTCCCGGTGCGCGAACTGGATCAGACCGCTGCAATCAAAGGCACCCGGCCCGTTGGCCCCCAGCCGATAGGGTCGCCCCTTTACCGCCAATGCGGCATCCACAACCGCCGACTGCCCGACCCGGGGCGTGAAATCAGCGTCGACTTCGTCCCCTTCCGGACCGGACGGCCAGCTCAGAAGGCTGCTCCGGGCCACATCCCGGCTATCCACCACCGGGCCGGACCAATTCAACCAGCCGCCCCCATTGCCGGCGGAGGCACCCTCCTCCTCCGGCCAGTTGGCGCAGCCTGTCAGCATCAGGCCGGCTATCAACAGGGGCAGCCAACGTTTCACGATATCCTCACTCCCGATTCAGCATCGGCAGATCCACGCCACGTTCACGGGCAACCCGCCGGGCATGATCATAACCGGCATCCGCATGCCGCATGACGCCCGTGCCCGGGTCATTCACCAACACCCGGGACAAAGCCTGGTGGGCCCGCTCACTGCCATCGGCAACGATCACCACGCCGGAATGAATGGAGTAGCCCATGCCCACACCACCACCATGGTGAAGACTGACCCAGGAGGCACCACTGGCGGTGTTCAGCATGGCGTTGAGCAATGGCCAATCGGCGACCGCATCGCTGCCATCGGCCATGCCTTCGGTCTCCCGGTTGGGCGAGGCCACCGACCCCGAATCCAGATGGTCACGGCCGATCACGATGGGTGCCTTCAGTTCGCCCTTGCGTACCATTTCATTGAAGGCCAACCCCAACTGGTCACGTTCCCGATAGCCCACCCAGCAAATCCGGGACGGCAGGCCCTGGAACTGGATACGCTCGGCGGCAGCATCCATCCAGCGCATCAGTGCCGTGTTCTCCGGCAACAATTCCTTGACCTTCTCATCGGTCTTGCGAATGTCTTCCGGATCACCGGAAAGGGCCACCCAGCGGAAGGGGCCAACCCCTTCACAGAAGCGAGGACGGATGTAGAGTGGAACGAACCCTTTGAAATCAAAGGCGTTTTCAACCCCCGCATCCTGGGCCATGGCACGGATGTTGTTGCCGTAGTCAAAGGTGGGGATACCCCGCTCATGGAAGCCGAGCATGGCCCGGACCTGATTGGCCATGGAGGCCTTGGATTTTTCCACATAGGCCTTGGCATCCCGCTGACGCAGCGCCGCGGCATCTTCCAGGCTGTAACCCTCGGGGATGTAACCGTTCAAGGGGTCGTGGGCGGAGGTCTGATCGGTGACCAGATCGGGATGGCGGTCGCCCTTGAGGATCTCGGGAAACACCTCCGCGGCATTGCCGAGCAAGCCGATGGAAGTGGCCTCGCCCTTCTCCAGCGCCTGGTCCAGCAGTTTGAAGGCTTCTTCCAGGCTGTCGGCCCGGCAGTCCAGGTAGCCGGTTTCCAAGCGCTTGTCGATTCGGCTGGGGTCCACTTCCACGGAAATGGAGGCCAGGCCGGCAATCGAGGCGGCCAGGGGCTGGGCGCCCCCCATGCCGCCGAGGCCGCCGGTGAGCAGCCAGCGCCCGCGGGGCTTGCCGTCGAAATGCTGGCGGACGGCCTCCGCAAAGGTCTCGAAGGTTCCCTGAACAATGCCCTGGGAGCCAATGTAGATCCAGGAGCCGGCCGTCATCTGCCCGTACATCATCAGACCCTTGCGATCGAGCTCGTGGAAATGATCCCAGTTGGCCCATTCGGGAACGAGATTGGAGTTGGCCAACAGCACCCGGGGAGCCCCCTCATGGGTCTGAAAGACCCCAACGGGCTTGCCGGACTGGATCAGCAGGGTCTCGTCATCACCCAGGCGCTTGAGGGTTTCGACGATGGCATCGAAGCATTCCCAGTTCCGGGCCGCCCGACCGATGCCGCCATAGACCACCAGTTCCCTGGGATTCTCGGCCACCGCCGGATCCAGGTTGTTGTGCAGCATGCGCAAGGCGGCCTCCTGGACCCACCCCCGGCAGTGGCGCTGGTCACCCGTTGGGGCATGCAATTCCACATCTCGAAACCGTTCACTCACCAGCCATCTCCCCGAATGTCGATTGAAATTTCGCCGTTGCATTGCAGCAACAAGCTCTCTAGCCGACTATTTTACCAGCCGCGCCCATCACCCCGAAGCAGCCGGGCAAGCCCCGTCAAAGTTTTTGGAAAAAAGCTTTTCCCGTCGGCGTAAGGTAGTGGTACGATAGGATGCGTACAAGTTGCGTCTGCGCAATTTGGGCTTGTTGAAACCGGGGGGAATTACCCGAAAGGGCTAGCATTGGGAGGGCTAATGCCATGCATGTATCCAAGCCACCGACCCGGTCGGAACTGAAAATCCTGCAATATCTCTGGGACCACGGCCCCTCCACGGTGCGGGCGGTCTACGAAGCGATTGGCGCCAGTAGCGGGCTGAGCTACACCACAATCCTGAAACAGATGCAGATCATGAACGACAAGGGTCTGGTCACACGGGAAACCTCCAGTCGCGCCCACCTCTACGAGGCGGTCACGGGTCGCGATGAGACCCAGCAGGACATGCTGGACGACTTCATGACCCGGGTCTATCAGGGTTCCGCTTCGCGCATGGTCTTGCAGGCCCTGGGCATGTCGCGCCCCGCCAGCGAGGAAGAGCTGGAAGAGATCGAGAACATGGTCAGGGAGCTGCGCCAGCGCCGTTGAGCCAGCACCGCTGGTCAATTTCAGTGAACGGATGCACGCCGGAACTGCCAAAAGGCGTTCTGGTGTCCCATGTGAGGGTGACTGAAGGAAAAGGCAGATCGGCATGCCGGAGAACAGTCTGATTCACATTCTGGGAATGACCCTGCTCCACTCCCTGTGGCAGGGCGCCGCCGTTGCCCTGGTCTTCTGGCTCGGGCGGCTGGTGATGCGCCAACAGGGGCCCAACGGTCGCTATTTCTGGGCACTTTCGGCCCTGGCGACGGCCACATTACTACCGGTTGCCACTTTTTTCTGGCTTTGGTTTAACGCCAACCACGGTGCCCCGGGCGACGTCACCGCCGCCACCGAGACCGCGACTGCCATTTCCGCCGGGGCGGTGGCTCAGGGAGAGCCCCACCACCTGCTCACGCACATTCTCCCCTGGCTGGTCCTCGCCTGGGTGGCCGGCGTGGTCTGGTCGGCCTTTCGCATTCTCCTCGGCTGGCTGCACCTGAACGACCTACGGCGACAGGCATGCCATGACTTGCCCCCTGGCATGCAAGAGACCCTGGAATCGCTATGCCAACAGTTTCGTACCGGCCAGTCAGTTGGCCTTGCCATCTGCCGGCAGGTTGTCAGCCCGCTTCTGATTGGCGTCTTCCGACCGATTATTCTGATCCCCCCGTCACTGCTCACCGGGCTGAGCCCCGAGCAGATGCGCATGGTCCTGGCGCACGAGCTGGCCCATCTGAAACGCCATGACCACCTGGTCAACCTTTACCAGCTCGTGGTCGAGACCCTGTATTTCTACCATCCCGCCGTTCGCTGGCTGTCCCATCACCTGCGGGTGGAGCGGGAACTGGCCTGCGATGACCTGGCTGTTTCCCTGACCGGGGACGGGGCGACCTACGCCGAAACCCTGCTGTCTCTGGAGAAGCAAAGAATGGGTCGGCCGGGCCTTGCACTATCAATGAAGGATGCCGACATCGTTGGTCGGGTGCGGCGCCTGGCGGAAAGAAAGCCGGGCGCAGAGCAAGGCATGGTCGGACTGGGAACGGCCCTGCTCAGCATGACACTCGCAGCGGTGGGTTTCACCGTCAATCAGCTGTCCCCCGAACCCGCCGAGGAGCTGCTCGAGGTTTCCGAACCACTGATCACGCTGGAAGAGGATGGCCCGGACACGCCGGTGCCTGAAGAAATCAGCATCCAGGAATCAGCGCAGACACCGTCTCACCTGCCTCGACTGGCGAGCCTTCACCGGGAATCGGCCGCCGGCTGGCAGAGTCTGGATGACCTGGACGATCTGGAAGGGCTGGAAGCGGCGCCCGAATCGCCTGATGATTCGGCAAGTGCGCCGACAGTCAACGAAACGCCGGAGCCTGAGCCAATGGCAAACGATTCCGCCACTGAGCTTGCCGAGGCGATGACTGAAGAGGACGAAACGACGGCCTCCCTGCCATCAGAGCCGGAGACGGGCGTTGCCTCCGCCCAAGCGGCCCCGGATGCGGAGCCCCCATCCCGGGAAGACGGAAATCGTCGTGCATTGGTGGATCGAGAGCTCGATCTGGCCGCCACCCGCAGTGCCCATCAAAATGCGGAACTAACACTGGCTCAGGCGCGCACACAAGAGCCCATTGAGCAACCCCCTCCCCATGATCGGCGCCAGGACCTGCCCCCGACCATCAATGGCGGGCAAGTTGTAGAGAAAGTGGAACCCTATTACCCGCGTCAGGCGAGAATGCGAAACCTGGAGGGGTCCGTGGAAGTGGAGTTCACCGTTGATCGAAACGGCTCCGTCCGCGACATCGAGATTCTCCAGGAAGAGCCCCATGGCTTTGGCTTTGGGTCACAAACCATTCGCGCCCTGGAGGAATGGCGCTTCCAACCCTTCAAGCGCGGCGGTGAAAGAATCGAGTATCGGGTTCGAACCGGTTTCGACTTTGACTCTCCCCACGACTGCAAGCAGCGCACCGGGTCACGGCTGCCGATCTGCTAGGGGCTCACGGCGGCGAGGGCTCCGATTCCCCGCCAAGCCGTGAGCTGACAACCCCCTCAACCCAGCCACTGCCGCGCATTGCGGAACATGCGCAGCCAGGGGCCTTCGTCCATTGTCCAGTCAGCCGGCGCCCAGGAGTGATTCACCGTCCGGGTAATGCGCTCGGGGTGGGGCATCATGATGGTCACCCGCCCATCCGCGGTGGTGAGGCCGGTGATGCCCGCCGGGGAACCGTTGGGATTGGCGGGATACTGTTCCGCCACCTGACCCCGGTTATCCACATATCGCATAGCCACCAGGCCTTCGCCTTCCACTGCACGATGATCTGCCGGACTGGCAAAGGCCGCTCGGCCCTCGCCATGAGCAATTGCGATGGGCAGGCGTGAGCCGGCCATCCCCTGAAGGAACAGGGATGGGCTGTCTATCACTTCCACCAGGCTGTAGCGGGCCTCGAATTGCTCGGAGCGGTTACGCAGGAAGCGGGGCCAGGCCTCCGCCCCCGGGATCAATTCACGCAAGGCAGCCAGCATCTGACAGCCGTTGCAGACTCCCAGGGCAAAGCGGTTGCGGTCATCCAGGAAACGGGCAAAGGTCTCGCGCAAGCCGTCGTTGTAGAGGATGGATTTGGCCCAGCCCTGGCCGGCGCCCAGCACGTCGCCATAGGAAAAGCCGCCACAGGCCACCAGCCCCTGCATGGCAGACAGATCCCGGTCACCGCTGAGCAGATCCTCCATGTGGACATCCACGGCTTCAAAGCCGGCGCGATGGAAACTCATCGCCATTTCCACATGACCATTGACCCCCTGCTCGCGGAGAATGGCCACACGCGGTGCCGCCCCGGTTCCGATGAAGGGGGCAGCCACATCCTCGGCCGGGTCAAAACTCAATACGGGGCTTAGCCCCGGGTCTTCCCGGTCCATGATCGCTTCCAGGGCTTCATCCGCACAGGCCGGGTTGTCCCGAAGCCGCTGCATGCGGTGGCTGACCCGGCTCCACGGTGCCAACCACGCGAACAGAGACTCGGACAGCATTGGCTTTGCCGCATGGCTGATTTCAATACGATCATCCTCACGCGGACGTCCAAGCCAATGCAGACATTCTTCGATACCGGCTTCGGCAAAGGCCTGCAATACGGCGGGACGGTCGGCATCAGCCACCTGAAGCACCGCACCCAGTTCCTCGCAGAACAGAGCGGCGATGGCATCGTCACCGAGGCCGTCGAGGCTCACGGCCATGCCGCAGCGCCCGGCAAAGGCCATCTCCGCCAGCGTGGTCAGCAGGCCGCCGTCGGAACGATCGTGGTAGGCAAGCACTCGGCCATCGGCCAGCAAGCGCTGGATGGCCGCGAAGAAGCCGGACAGCAGGCGGGGCTCATCCAGGTCGGGGGCCTGATCACCGAATCCCCCTTCCACCTGGGCAAGGATGGAACCACCCAGGCGATTGCGTCCACGACCCAGATCCACCAACAGCAGCTCACTGTCAGTCCGCGGCAGCAACTGGGGCGTGACCGCCCGACGCACATCGGTCACCGGGGCAAAGGCAGAGACAATCAGCGATACCGGCGATACCACCGTGCCGGCACTGTCCTTTTCGTCCCATTGGGTCTTCATGGACAGGGAGTCCTTGCCCACCGGAATGGTCAGACCCAGCTCGCTGCAAAGTTCATGGCCAACCGCACGCACGGTATCAAACAGCACCGCATCCTCGTTGTCGTGATTGGCCGCTGCCATCCAGTTTGCCGACAGCCGGACCTTGCGAAGATCCTCGATGGGCGCGCAGGCAATATTGGTAATGGCTTCCGCCACTGCCATCCGCCCCGAAGCCGGGCCATCGATCACCGCCAGGGGAGTGCGTTCACCCATGGCCATGGCCTCGCCGTGACAGCCGCTGTAGCCAGCCAGGGTCACGGCGGCATCGGCCACCGGGACCTGCCATGGCCCTACCATCTGGTCGCGCACGCTAAGCCCACCCACGGTGCGGTCACCGATGGTGATGAGGAAGCGCTTGTCGGCAACGGTGGGGTGAGCCAGCACCGCCTCCACCGCCCGGGTCAGATCCAGCCCCTCGGTTTCAAAGCCCAGCGGACTGGGCTGGGCGCGGCGGGTATCACGGGACATCTTGGGCGGTTTGCCCAACAAGACTTCCATGGGCATGTCCACCGGCTGATTGCCGAAGTGGCTGTCCACCACGGTCAACTGGGGGTCAGCGGTGGCTTCGCCCACATCGGCATAGGGGCAGCGCTCCCGACGGCAGATTGCCTCGAAGCGAGCCAGGTCCGCCTCGCTCACCGCCAGGACATAGCGTTCCTGGGCCTCGTTGCACCAGATCCCCATGGGCGACATTCCCGGCTCCACACTGGGGATACGGCGCAAGTCGATGCGCCCGCCCCGCCCGGCATCGTCAAGAATTTCGGGAATGGCATTGGACAGGCCACCCGCCCCCACATCGTGGATGGAAAGAATCGGGTTGCCCTCACCCAGGGCCCAGCAACGGTCGATCACTTCCTGGCAGCGACGCTGAATTTCCGGGTTGTCCCGTTGCACGGAGGCAAAATCCAGCTCGGCTTCACTGGCGCCGCTGGTGACCGAGGAGGCGGCCCCGCCACCCAGGCCAATCAACATGGCCGGCCCGCCCAGCACGATGACTCTTGCGCCGGCAGGGACTTCACGCTTCTCGACGTGACCCTCACGGATATTGCCCATGCCACCGGCAATCATGATGGGCTTGTGATAGCCGCGGGTCGGCACATCGCCCTGCTCGGCCTGCTGCTCGAAACTGCGAAAGTAGCCGGCCAGATTGGGACGACCGAATTCATTGTTGAACGACGCCGCGCCGATGGGCCCATCCAGCATGATTTCCAGGGCGGAAGCCATGCGGTTGGGACGGCCGTTATCGGGCTCCCAGTTCTGAATCGCATCAGGAATCCTGAGTGCGGAAACGGAAAAACCGGTCAAGCCCGCCTTGGGCTTGGCGCCGATACCGGTGGCCCCTTCATCACGGATCTCGCCGCCGGAACCGGTAGCGGCACCGGGATAGGGGGAGATGGCAGTGGGATGATTGTGGGTCTCCACCTTCATGATCAGGTGAATGGGCTCTTCGTGCAACCGATAGACGCCCTCGGGATCGGGGAAGTAACGCCCGCTCACACTGCCCTCCACTGCCGCGGCATTGTCGCGGTAGGCGGAAAGCACGCCGTCGCTATTCGCCCGGTAGCTGTCGCGGATCATATCGAACAGGCTTTGAGCCTGGGCCTCGCCATCGATTGTCCAGTCGGCATTGAAGATCTTGTGGCGACAGTGCTCGGAATTGGCCTGGGCAAACATCATCAGCTCCACGTCGGCCGGATTCCGGCCCAGGCACTGGAAGTTCTCCGCCAGGTAGTCGATCTCATCGTCCGACAGGGCCAGCCCCAGTTGCTGGTTGGCTGTGACAAGGGCCTCCCGTCCCTCCGCCAGCAGCGGCACGCTTGCCACCGGCGCCGGCTCAGCCTGCCGGAACAGGGCTTCGGCATCGGCCAGTGTGGCCAGGGCGGATTCCGTCATCCGGTCATGCAGCGCTGCCGCCAATTTTTTCCAGGTCCCGGCGTCAGGGCGGTCATTCATGAACAGGCGATAGCGGATCCCGCGCTCAATACGCCGGACATGGCGCAGCCCGCAGTGGTGAAGAATATCGGTGGCCTTGGAGGACCAGGGCGAAAGCGTGCCGATGCGGGGCACCACCCAGACATCCGCCGCCTGCTCCCGGCGACCGTCTGCCGGCAGGGAACCGTCATCCAACAGCCGACCGAGAAGGGCCCGCTCATCCTCGGCCAGTTCGGCCTCCACATCCGCCAGGTACAGCCATTCGGCAGTCAGGTCGGTCAGTTCGGGAGCGATTTCTCGAAGTCGGATGGCGAGCTTCTCAAGACGGAAATCGGACAGGGCCTTGCCGCCGGGAAAGTGCTGCATGTCGGGTTCTCTGGATTACTGGGAAAAGGAGGCGAAGAAAGGCGGCAATTTTACCGGAGACCCGTTTTTCAAACCAGTGCCGCTGTCCGCGCCCAGAGGGCGCAGTATCACAGCTCATACCAGTCCGAGGCGCTGTCCTGTACTGCGACTTCCACGCGGCTGGAAGACCAGCCGATCCCATCGGCCAGGGTATCCCGGGCCAGGTCGGCATCGTTGTTCTTCTCACTGATATGAGCCGCAATCAGGCGCTCCAGAGACTGCATGTCCGATGCATCCAGAAAAGCAGCCGACTGCTCGTTGTTGAGGTGGCCGAAATCGCCTCCCACCCGACGCTTCAGGGCAGGTGGATAGGGACCGGATGCGAGCATGGCCCGATCGTGGTTGGCTTCCAGCACCAGGGCCTGACAGCCGCTGTAGCAGCGAACAACATGGGGAGTGACATGGCCCAGGTCGGTCAACAGACCCAGTCGGTGCTGACCGTCGCCAAGAATGAACTGCACCGGCTCGCGGGCGTCGTGCGGGACGGCCACTGGCGTCACTGCCAGCTTCCCCAGGAAAAAATCCTCATGAGAGGAGATCAGACGCCAGTCAAGATCATCGCCATCGCCGACGGCTGCACGGGTTCCGTGGGTGGTAAAGACGGGCAGGCCATGACGCCTGGCCAAACGCACCACGCCACTGGCGTGATCGGCATGCTCATGGGTGACCAGGATGGCATCCAGCTGCCCCGGTTCCAGATTGAGACCGGCCATGCGACGCGCGGTCTCCCTGGCGGAAAAGCCGCAATCCACCAGCACCCGCCGACCAGCCGCCTCCACCAGCAGGGCGTTTCCGCGGCTGCCGCTGCCCAGGAAGGCGAAGCGAAAGGTGCTCACTTGCCGCCCGGACCCGGCCCATAAACCGGGAAGGGGGTCACATTGCCACCTTCCCGATCGGTAATACGGGCACTACCCCGGCGGGCCACCTTGTCTATTCGAATCACGGCATGGAGAGGAATCTGGGTGGCTTCAACGCCCTCGAATTCATCCCTGAGCTTTTCCTCGCTGGGATCCACCACCACGGAACTGCGCTCACCGAACAGAAAGCCGCCAATCTCCACGAAACCAAAGATCGCGCCCTGATTCACGTAGCGGGCATACAATTCGTAAACCTTGTCCTGATTGTTGAATACAACACGGTAGATACTCTCAGACATGGTCTCCGTCCGACTAAGAGAGGGCGGCAGATTTTAACATGGCGGATACAGTGAACCGTAAAACCCTGATATTCTTGTCGGGAAGGGCAATGAACTGCCTGATGACGCGATGGACCGCCCCTTTCAGCCAATGATATCTACCAGGGGGTCCAGCCAGTGTCCGTCAATCGTGCCCGAGCCCGCCATCCCATCGCGCCGGTCCTGCTCAGCTGTTTCTTGCTGTGCCCATTGATTACCCCACTGGCTAAGGCCCTACCCCTGGACATCCCGGCCCACCATCTGGAGCAACAACGCTGGGCTGTTGCCGATGGCATGCCACAGACCACCGGCCAAACCGTCATTCAATCCCGGAGCGGTGCCATGTGGATCGGCACCCAGAATGGCCTGAGCCGTTTCGACGGCGTCGAGTTCGAGAACTTCATGACCGAGGACCACCCCGGTCTCCGGCATGGCTACATCAATGCCCTGCTTGAAGACGACAGCGGTCGCTTGTGGATCGGCACCGAGCGTGGCCTGAGCATCTTCGTCGATGGCGAATTCCATAGCCTCGACGCCGAGCAGGGGACCGGACCGGTCCGGGACATCGTCGAGGCCAATGACCAAGGCGTGTGGCTGGCCGCAGATAACGGTCTTTATCGCGCCACCCCGGACCGCCTTGTGCAGCACCCGGATATCGATTCTTCCCTGTTCAGCCTGCTGCGGGATGACGACGCGCGCCTTTACATCGGTGGCCGGGGTCATCTGTGGCGATTGGCGGATGGTGAGCTGGAGCACTTTCCCTCCGAACACAGCGAACTCGAGCTGCGGGACATGGCCATCCGCGGGGACAAATTGCTGCTGGGAAGCTCGGATGGCCTGTGGGCATTGCCGTTGGCGGAGCCCGAACGGTGGCCGGGCGAACTACTGCTGGCGCGCGAGGTTGAGCGGCTGCTGGTGGATCAGGCTGGCAGCCTGTGGGCAGCCAGCGTCTCGGGCCTCTACCGGTACGCGCCTGACGCGGAACAGCCCCAGCCAATCGTCACAACATCCATCAGCGAGGCTGAATGGCTAAGGGACCTGACCCAGGACCATGAAGGCAACCTCTGGATCGGCACTCAGGCCCGGGGACTGGTCAGGCTGACAGCCGGCCCCTTTCAGCGCTTTGGCGAGCGGGACGGCCTGATTGACGACATTATCTGGGCAATGTTCGAGGACCCGGAGGGTCATGTCTGGGCCGGCACCAATGAGTATGGTGCCTACCGCATGCGGGAAGATCGCTTCGAGCAGTTTGCCAGCCCCGAGGAACTGCCTCATGCCATGACCATGGGCTTCCTGCTGGACAGCCAGGACCGCTTCTGGATTGCGACCCGTGGTGGGGTGGCCTGGTATGACTGGCCCGGTCTGGAGCCACTGCCGGTCCCGGAGGAACTGCCCACCGGCGGCATCTTCGGAATCACCGAAGACCGCGACGGCAGGATCTGGCTGGCGACGCGTGAAGGTCTCTATTGGTGGCGGGAGGGCGAACTGCAACGCATCGATGAAAGCCGTGGCCTCAGCCAGCAACGTACCCGCGATGTCCTCGAAGACAGCCAGGGACGAATCTGGGTGGCCACGGATACCGGCGTCTTCCGGGGAGATGCCGAAGGCGTGGAGCCGGTGGCACCGGAATCCAGCCTTCATGAATTCAGCGCCTCAGCCCTGTTCGAGCTTGATGGCACCGTCTGGGCCATGCTCCAGGGCGCCCTCGCCCGCTTCCCCGACGATGACTACCGCCTCTACCCCGATGGTCGGGGTCTGCGGGCGACGGTCAGTTCCTTCATGGCCCTGGACGGCGACGGCCATGTCTGGACAACGACCCATGAAGGCATCCAGCGCATTCCATTGAGACAGTTCGATGAGGTGGACCGGGGCGAACGGGAACTGTTCGAAGCCACGCTATTCGGCCGTCTCGGCGACCCCGTCCCAGCTCAGTGCAATGGGGGCCATGGTCAGGCCGGCCTTTTCCAGTCTGTTTCCAACCGGTTCTGGTGCCCCAGTCTGGAGGGGGCCCTCAGTCTCGACCTGAGCCGAGCCTCCACCACGCCACCCGCCCCCCTGCCCCGCCTGCGCAGTCTGCGTTCGGGCGGACAAATCTATCCCCTGGACTTCAAGCAGCAAGCCTCAGTGAAATTGCCGCCGGAAGCGCGGGATCTGGAGGTGGACTTTTCCGGCCTGCAGTTCCGTCATCCACGTGGGGTAAATTACCGCTATCGCCTTCAGGGTTTCGACCAGGACTGGCAGGAGGTGGGAGAACGTCGGACCGCCTTTTACACCAACTTGCCACCGGGGGAATACCGCTTTGAGCTGCATGCCCGGAATGAGCGGGGAGTGGAATCCACGCAAGCGGCAGAACTTGAGCTCTACCTGAGCCCACGAATTCATGAAACCCAATGGTTCCAGCTACTGGTCGGCCTCACCCTGTTGCTACTGGCCTATCTTGCCTGGAGCTACAGTGTCCGGCGGCTGCGCCAGCGGCGCATGGTTCTGGAACGCATGGTGCGAAAACGGACTCGGCAATTGAATGAACTCAATACCCAGCTCCAGGAAGCCAGCGTCACCGACCCGCTGACCGGCCTGCGCAATCGCCGCTATCTCAACCAGCAGCTACCCCATGACATCGCCCAGGTGGAGCGGGCCTACACCCGAAGCAGCGATTTTGCCAATCGGGATATCACCTTCCTCATGGTGGACCTTGACCACTTCAAGCGAATCAATGACCAGCATGGGCACCGCGCCGGCGACCGCATTCTGGAAGGCTTTGCGGAGATTCTGGCCAGCCAGGTGCGCGAATCCGACTATGTGATCCGCTGGGGTGGGGAGGAATTCCTGGTGGTGGCACGCCACAGCGAACGTGAACAGGCAGCCGCCTGCGCCGACCGCATCATCCGCGCCGTGCGGAAGCACCGATTCGAGCTGGACGAGGGGGAACTGCAGTGCAGCTGTTCCATCGGCGTGGCCTGCTATCCGGCACTGCCCGAGGCACCCGACGCCCTGGCCTGGGAAGAGGTGCTGGAAATCGCGGACGCCGCCAACTACATCGCCAAGGAAGAAGGCCGCGACCGCTGGGTTCAGATCATCCCTCGGGACGCCGCCCGGGAAGTCGATTTCATGCAGCGTTTTCGCCAAACCGCCCCGACGGCAATGGCCGCTTCGGGGGATTTGGACATTCGCCGGGAGCGTAGCCCGCAGGACGAATAGGCAGGACCGGCCTACTCGTCCTTGAGCCGCTCATAATCGCTGACAAAGCCCTCGGGCTTGATGGCGAGAACGTCACAGACCGTCCGGTCCAGGATGGCCTCGGCGGTGCTGCCGATGACTGCCCGCTTGAGGCCACGCCGGTTGACCGTACCCAGGATCAGCAAATCGGCACTGATATCCTCCGCCAACTCACTGATTACCGCCTCCGGACTGCCCTGACGCTGGTGGATGTGGGACGGGGACAGGCCACTGCCTTCACAGGCCTTGGCCAGGGCCTCTTCCTGGGTGCGGCGATAGTCCTGTTTCGCTGCTTCCAGGCCCTTGCCCCCTTCACCCATATGTTGCTCCAGCAATGCAGGCAAGGCCTCCACCGCATGACCCACATGGATTTCCGCCTGATAGAGCCCGGCAATCGTGCTGGCCGCGGCCAGGATGCTGCCATCCAGGCTCTCGGGTTTGCCCCAGGCGTGCATGGGATCAACCGCCGCCAGGACCCGAGAGACATTCGTCCCGGCCCTTGGCTGAACCAGCATCAGCGGCGAGGGGCAATGACGCAGCAGTCGCCAATCCGCCGGGGCCCAGCCCCGCCGGGGACCGGTCTCGGCATCCTTGACGATCAGGTCCGGTTCCAGCGTCAGCGCCATCTTGATGATTTCCCGGGACAGGGAGTCCGCCCAGATGACCTCGGTATGGACATCCAGGCCTTCATCCCGCAGGGGTTTGGCGCGCTCATTCAGCCACTGTCGACGTTCGGCCACATGATCGGCGATGGCCCGGTCCACGGTCTCCCGACGGGTGAAGATATTCCGCCTGACCCCGCGATCCCAGGCGAACACGAACAGGCTCAGCCTGGCATTGGCACGACGGGCGATATCCACGGCCCGATCCATGGCGCCGCCCTCAGGGCGGTCATCGCGAATGGCGGCAACCACATGCTTGATGGCTTCCATTTCTTACCCCTGTTGCATCGGGTGAATGAGCGAACTGCCTGCGGCGGCTGATGTCTTGAGGAATCAGCACCGGGCGACGGCATCAACATAGCCTATCATCGCCAGGATTGTTAAATTTGATCGTTATCAAACAAACAGCAGCCAATCGAGAGCTCCCATGCCCATTCCCCACTCTACCGTGCTAGTCGCCCTGGATCACTCCGAGAATGCCCTGGAAGCCGCCCGCCAGGCCGCGGCCCTGGCACAGGCGATGGGCACGGGACTGGTCCTTCTGCACGTCTTCGAGGGCCACCCCGAGGAGCTGCTGGAACTTGAGCAGATGCCGGAACGCTTCGAGGGGGTGGTTCATCTCTCGGACGAAGAAATCGCCAAGGCCGCGGAACGTGGCAGTCGCAAACTGTTTGCCCGGATCCGACAGGCCCTGCCGGATTTCGCCGGGCCGGTGGAAGAAGTCTGGCTCACGGGACAACCCGCCGACGCCCTGCTCGCCTACTGCCGAGCGCACCCTGACAGCCTGCTGGTGGTGGGCCGGCGTGGCCAATCCCGGCTCCGGTCGCTGCTCCTCGGGAGCGTCTCGGAGGCCCTGGTGCGGCAAGCCGACTGCCCGGTGCTGGTGATCTCGCCCTCGTGACTCGCTTTTTTGACTTTATTTATTGATGAGATTGATTTAAATCATATCAGCATTATCTAAACTTTTCGGCGACTGGTCGTTAAACTGAGCATGAGGCCCGCAGTGACCACATTGCGAGGCCGAAGCCACGGCCGTAAATGTGCGGCCCAAGCTCTAGTCGAGAGGTGAGTCACTGTATGTCACTAGCCGAGAAGCTCGGGATTAACCAGACCAACCTCGCCGAGCGCCTGAGTTTCCTCAAGCTTGGCCCCGCCGAGATCAACCGCCTTGCCAGTCTGAAGAAATGGATGGACCGGCGGGCACCAACGATCGCGCGCAGCTTCTATGACTTCCAGTTCTCCCACCCGGCCTCGCGGCGCTTCTTCGACGCGCACGCCCGCCAACACGGAATCAAGCTTGGCAAGCTGCGCAGTCACCTGGAGGTGGCTCAGAGCCAATACCTTCGGGATATCACCGACCACGCCGACCGCGGGGGGCTAGGTCCTGACTATTTCGAGAAGCGGCTGCAAGTCGGCAAGTTGCACAACGACATCGGCCTGCCGATGAAGCTCTACCTGGGCTCCTACGCACTCTATTACGAGCTCATACGGCGCCAGCTGTGGCGGGATTTCTGGTATCGCCCCCTCTTCCGCGCCAGGGCGATGGAGGCCATTGAACGGGTGTTGCTCCTGGACATGCAGGCCGTGACCGATGGCTTTCTGATTGACCTGCTGGACACCCTTGATCTCTCGGGAAGCATCGCGGTCGAACGGCAGCATGAGGATGTAACCGACTACATCGGCGATTATCGAGCCAAGATGCGGGCCATGCTGTCAGGGATGCGCGAAGCGGCAGACGCCCTGGGTCGCGAGGGTGGCGAACTGGCCGGCATGGTGGAATCGCTGAGCAGCGCAGCGCAGGAGGAAGCGGCCGCCATTCAGGAGATGAACACCAACCTCAGCGGTATCCAGGAACTGACCCGACAGGGTGAGGCCCACAGCCGTGCCGCAGTCCTGACCGCTATTGGTGATGGCGAATCCAGCAAGAGCGCGGTCGGTGCCATGGATGAAATCAGCCGCTCGGCGGAGGAAATCACCAGCATTGTCGACATGATCAACGAGATCGCCTTTCAGACCAATCTCCTGGCCCTGAACGCTGCCGTGGAAGCGGCCCGGGCGGGACATGAGGGGCGGGGATTTGCCGTCGTCGCCAGCGAGGTCAAGCGACTGTCCGATCGCACATCGGAGTCCGCTGACCAGATCCGAAAATTGATTGCCCGCTCCTCGGCCAATATCGAGGAAGGCAGCGGCTATGTGAAACAGGTCTCCGAACAGGTGGAAGAGATTGCCACGGCCCTGCGAGAACAGAGTACGGCGGTCACCGAACTGGGCACCGCCGTACAGGAAATCGACCGGACTGCTCAGGCCAATGCCAATGACAGCCAGCGATTGCAGGATCTTGCCGGAAAGCTGGGCACTCGCGCCGAGCAGCTCAGCGGCATTCTGGACAACCGCTAGCCACAGCGCGCACAAGCGCCCCCATACTATTGAATGATTCGGGCATTCCGCTGTCCGACCTGATAGAAGGAGAGGCTGATACCTTTGGGCCAGCTGGAAATTGATGCGGATCAATGCAGCGGCCCCGGGAACAAGGAAGAATCAGAAAAGCTGCGGAATGGTGTAAAATCCCCGGCTGAAATCCAGACCATCGGGACAATGCGAGTGAGTGCGAAAAAGCCCCTGCCAGAAGTGACACCGGCCCTGCTCGAGAGCCTGCGGCCGGCCTACGAGAAGGTCCGCCATGTCATTCCCGAAGTGGAATGGGCGGTCCATGCCCCCTATATCGCCCGGATCAACGAGTTGAAGAAAGAACGCAACGCCGTGATCCTGGCCCATAACTACCAGACGCCGGACATCTTTTACGGCGTGGCCGACATCACCGGTGATTCCCTGGGTCTGGCCCGGGATGCCGCCGAAGTGGATGCTGATGTCATCGTCCAGTGCGGCGTGCACTTCATGGCCGAAACCTCCAAGATTCTGGCGCCGGAGAAAACGGTCCTGCTCCCGGACATGGATGCCGGCTGTTCCCTGGCCGAGGGCATCACCGGCGCGGATGTACGGCTCCTCAAGGAGCGCTATCCCGGTGTTCCCGTGGTGGTCTATGTGAATACCTCGGCGGAGGTCAAGGCCGAGGCGGATATCTGCTGCACCTCCTCCAATGCCGTGGAAATCGTGGAATCACTGGGTACCGACCGGGTGATCTTTGCCCCCGACAAGTACCTGGGCCAATGGGTCGCCTCCCAGACCGATGTGGAAGTGATCCTCTACGAGGGCTCCTGCGAGGTTCACGAGCGCTTCACCGGCGAGGAGATCGAAACCTATCGCCGCCAGCACCCGGGCGTCTATGTTCTGGCCCACCCGGAGTGTCCTCAGGATGTACTCAAGGCGGCCGATTATGTGGGCTCCACCGGCCACATGATCAAGCATCTGGAGGAGACGACCGCGAAGCAGGTGGTGATGATCACCGAGTGCTCCATGAGCGACAACGTCTCGGCCGAGCATCCGGAAAAGGACTTCATCCGCCCCTGCAACCTGTGCCCCCATATGCAGCGC
>NZ_SLKM01000015.1:0-5082 GCF_007134575.1 Natronospira sp. | reverse complement strand
GTTGAGTTGTTGGAGAGTCTGGAACCTCGATTGAAGCCCGGCAGCCATTACCCCCGCCAAAACAATAAGAAATTCTTTCTTTGCGACCTTGGCGCACTCTGCGCGAGGCAAAATTTTTTGGTTTTTCTTAGCGTCTTGGCGTCTTTGCGCGAGGCATTCTTTTGAATTTCTTAGCACTGCCGTGCCTCTGCGGATGCCCTTCACTCGACGTCGAACTTGACCCGGCGGGTGACGCCGCAGAGGAGCTCGTAGGGAATGGTGCCGGCATGGCGGGCGACGGTTTCCACCGGAAGGTCAGCGCCCCAGAGGATAACCTCGTCCCCCACTCCGGCTTCAGGGTGATCACTCAAGTCCACGGTAATCATGTCCATTGAGACCCGACCGATGACCCGGCTGAGACGGCCATTGACCAGGACCGGAGTGCCATTGGCCACATGCCAGGGATAGCCGTCTCCATAACCAATGGCGGCTACGCCAAGCCGCATGTCCCTGGGTGAGGACCAGCCACCGCCGTAGCCCACACGACCACCCTTCTCCACCCATTTGACGGCAATCAGCTCGGTGCTGACCGTCATGGCTGGCTTGAGCCCGATGTCCTGGCCGCAGCGATCCGTGAAAGGCGTGACGCCATAAAGGATGATTCCCGGGCGAATCCAGTCCTGACGGGATTGGGGCCAGTCCACAACCCCGGCGGAATTGGCGATGGAACGCTCCCCGGGCCAGTCCTGCACCAGCTTGAGAAAACGATCAATCTGACCCGCCGGGTCGGGCGTGCCATCCTTCTCGTCAGCCGAGGCCAGATGGGTCATGTAGCGCAAGGGGCCTTCAGCCAACCCCTGGCGCTGAACGCGTTCACGGATGGCGGGTGCATCCTCCGGACGAAAACCCAGGCGATGCATACCGGTATCAATCTTCAGCCACAGCTTCTGAGGAAGGCCGGCAGACTCCAGCAAGGCCAGTTGAGCGGGGTCATGCAGCACCATCTCGAAGCCGTTATCCCGCACCACGGGGATCTCGCTCGCCCGGTGGATGCCTTCCAGCAGGATGACGGGATGACTGAGACCGGCGGAACGAATTTCCAGTGCCTCTTCCAGGCAGGCAACCGCAAATGCATCCGCGCCCTTCAGCGCTCGCGCTGCATCCACCAGGCCATGGCCATAACCATTGGCCTTGATGCAGGCCATGACCCTGGAATCGGGGGCAATCTCCCGCACCCGGGTGAGATTGTGTCGGATGGCATCAGTGTTGATTCGCGCCCGCGTGGCCCGCGTCATGTCAGTGCTTTCCCCAGCTATTCAGTACAGATCGCTTCCCCCGCCTGCTCGCCCGCTCAGTACTCCTCCATGTACTCTTCGCTGATGTAATTCTCGAAGCGGGTGTAGCTGCCCAGGAAGGTGGTGATGGCCTTGCCGGTGGGGCCGTTTCGTTGTTTCTCAATAATCAGCTCGGCCATGCCCTTGTGCTGCGTGTCCGGATTATAGACCTCGTCCCGGTAGATGAAGACGATGACGTCGGCATCCTGCTCGATACTCCCGGATTCACGCAGGTCGGCCATTTTCGGGCGCTTGTCGGGGCGCTGTTCCAGGTTGCGGTTGAGCTGGGAGAGGGCAATTACCGGGACGTTAAGCTCCTTGGCCAGGGCCTTGAGCCCCCGGGAGATTTCCGAGATTTCGTTGGTCCGGTTCTCTGACATCCCCGCCACCCGCATCAGCTGCAGGTAGTCCACCACCACCAGACCCAGACCGTGCTCGCGCTTGATGCGCCGGCAACGTGCCCGCAGCTCCGTCGGCGTCAGGGCCGGGGTATCGTCGATGAAAATGGGCGCCTCGGACATGAGGGCCACGGCGGAGGTGATCCGCGGCCAGTCTTCCTCGGAAATATCCCCGGTGCGCACCTTGGACTGGTCCACCCGACCCAGGGAGGAAATCATGCGCATGGCCAACTGGTCGCCGGACATTTCCATGGAAAAGATGGCCACCGGCTGCTTGGCCTGAATCGCCGCATGCTCGGCGAAGTTCATGGCCAGAGAGGTCTTGCCCATGGAGGGACGGGCGGCCAGGATGATCAGGTCGCTGGGCTGCAGCCCGGACGTCATTTCATCGAACTTGTCGATCCCCGAGGGAATGCCCGTGGTGTCGGCATCCGAGTGGATAAGCTCGTCGATGCGATCCACCGCCTGACGCAACAGGTCCTTGATGGGGCTGTAGGTCTGGCTGCGCCGCATGCCCTGCTCGGCGATCTCGAAGACCCGCTTTTCAGCCTCCTCGATCAATTCCTTGCTGTCGCGGCCGTCCGGGGCGAAGGCGCTCTCGGAGAGTTCATGGCCGATCCGGATCAGCTGCCGCAGCACCGAGCGTTCCCGCACGATATCGGCATAGGCGCGCACATTGGCCGCGCTCGGCGTGTCCTTGGCCAGGGCACCGAGATAGGCCAGCCCGCCGGCCTCTTCCAGCTCGCCGGTCTTTTCCAGGTACTCGGAGACGGTGACCGCGTCAGAGGGGTCGCCACGGTCGGAGAGACGGGCCAGGGCCCGGAAGATGATCTGGTGATTGCGGCGATAGAAATCGCCGTCGGAGAGCCGGTCCGCCACCTGGTCCCAGGTGCTGTTGTCCAGCATCAGGGCTCCGAGAACCGATTGCTCGGCCTCGATGGAATGGGGCGGAACCTTGAGCGCGTCCGCCTGCTCCGAATTGGGCAAGGATTCAGCCGAACCGACCATTGCGCCTCCCCGACGAACAAGCGGACTGAAAGAAGCGGCCGGGCGCAGCTGCCCGGCAATTGAGTCCGTGGTCGGCAGGCGCCGACCACGGACTCACAGTATCACGCCTGGATCACTCTTCGCCGATGACGTTGACCGTGATGGTCACGTCGACGTCGGAGTGCAGGTGGATGTCCACCTGGTGCTCGCCGACCACGCGAATGGGGCCGTCGTGCATGCGGATTTCCTTGCGCTCGACCTCGTGCCCCTGCTCATTGAGCACGGCCTCGATGTCGATGGGACCCACGGAGCCGAACAGCTTGCCTTCAGAGCCCGCATTGGCGGTGATCTCCAGGCTCAGGCCTTCCAGCTTCTCGGCCCGGGCCTTGGCGGCCTCCAGGGCCTCGGCGGCCTGCTTTTCCAGCTCGGCGCGGCGGGCCTCAAACTCGGCGATGTTTTCCTTGGTCGCCGGCTTGGCAATGCCGTAGGGGATAAGATAGTTGCGGCCATAACCGGGCTTGACGGTCACGCGGTCGCCCAGGCCACCCAGATTTTCAACCTTGTCGAGAAGTATGACTTCCATAACATCTACCTGATGGTTCTGCGGTTAATCGTCACTGCCGTCACTGACCTGCGGCGCAGGGGCATAACGGCCTCTCAAATCCAGCACATTGTCCAGTATGGCCAGGGCGGCCATGACACTCATCACCGGCACGGTGAACGGCAGCAGCAGGCCATACACCGGCACCAGCCAAACCCCGCCCAGCTTGCGCCGGTGCACGAAGGCATGGCAGACGGCCAGCCCCTGGAACATCAATACCAGGATGGCCACCAAGGCCAGGTTATCCAGCAGGGGCACTGTCGTGGTCACCGCCGCGAGGATGAAAACAACCCCGCCGGTCAGCACGGCAAACTGGCCGTGGCGCAGCTCGTGAAACTCTGCGCGAAATCCCCCTGGATTATACAGGATCGCCTGCCACCAGCGCCCGAGAATCAGACTGATGATCAGGGCCGCTGTCAGAGCCGCCGCCATCATACCGGGGACCAGCATGGCCAGACGATCCAGGGCTGCCTCATCGGGCACACCCTGTTCCCGGCCTTCCAGGAAGGGCATGAGCCACTGGTCAATCATCTCACGGCCCACCTGGCGGGCAGTATCATCGCCGCTGTGCAGGGCCAGGACCACCATGGCGCCGAAAAGCGCCGCCAACTGGAAGCTTCGCGCCAGGGACGCTGTACGCAACAGTGCCCAAGCCATCACCAGTACCGGCAACCACAGCGACAGTGCAGCCACTGGCAGGACCCAGGGCGGTGCCCCCAGCATGATCGCAAATGGAATCAAGCCGAGGGCAGCCAGGAAGGCAACGCCCGCGCCCTCGGCGGGCCCCTGGCGAAGCGCCACCAGAGCCACGAGGCCACCACCCAGCAGACTCAGCCACTGAATCGCGCCCATCAGCCAAACGCCGATCACGGCCCGCCAGCGGCTGCTCATTATCCAGCCGAGTACCGCCTGCATACTGGACTCCGTCATCCGGTGGCCGGCGATCCGACCACCGGCACCCCTTAGTTGGAGTGGCTGTCGGTGTAGGGCAGTAGCGCCAGATAGCGGGCGCGCTTGACGGCCTTGGACAGCTGACGCTGATAGAAGGCAGCAGTCCCCGTGATCCGGCTCGGGACAATCTTGCCGGTCTCGGTGGTGTAGGCCTTGAGGGTGTTGAGATCCTTGTAATCGATCTCCTTGACCCCGTCAGCGGTAAAGCGACAGAACTTACGACGGCGGAAAAAACGTGCCATTGCTCTAACTCCTCTTATATCCGATCAGTCAGGCCGCGCTCAGGCAGAGGCTGCGGCGGATTCCTTCTCTTCGCTTTCCGATTTGGACAGCGGAGAAGGCTCGGTGACGGCTTCTTCACGGCCGATGACCAAATGCCGGATGACGGCATCATTGAAGCGGAATGCGGACAGGATCTCGTCCAGAGCTTCCTTGGTGCACTCCACGTTCATCAGCACGTAATGGGCCTTGAGCACCTTGTTGATCGGATAGGCGAGCTGGCGCCGCCCCCAGTCCTCGAGGCGATGAACCTGGCCCTCGGCGGACTCGATGATCGACTTGTAACGATCGATCATGGCCGGGACCTGGTCACTCTGATCCGGATGGGTCAGAAAAACGATTTCGTAATGACGCATCTTGCAAAAACTCCCTTCGGGTTCGGCCTCCCGCAGACGCGGTGAAGCAGAGAGTGCAACGGCCCGCCGGCGGGTTAACGTCGCAGAAAAATAAAAGCCCCGGAGCCGGCCCGGGGATTAATCGACAAATTTTAGGGAAAACCGCCGGCGGGCGCAAGGCCTTTCGACGAAGGGGTGATAGATATAGTGAACAGTTC
>NZ_SLKM01000026.1:0-5113 GCF_007134575.1 Natronospira sp. | reverse complement strand
TGGTGCTCCTGAGCGAGGGCCATGAGCAGGCCGCCCAGGTTTTTCTTGAGGATTTTCTCGAGCGTACGCCTTTTGACTTCGCGCCCGACCCGGCGAGTGATGACAGCGCCCCGACCGGTTGGGAGGCGGGGCGCTGACTCAATCGCGGCTGAAGCCGCTCCTACAGGGGATGCCGCGCCCGGTCGACTGGACAGAATTCGGTGGCTGGCCCAAGATACGCGCCTTGCCGGGGAATTCGATCAACTTGCGAGGAAAGCCCATGAGCAGCGGTGACAAGGCGCTGTATGCCGCCGATATCCAGAGTCTGGAGAAGATCCACAGCGGCAAGGTCCGGGACCTGTATGCCGTGGACGAGCATCACCTGCTGGTGGTGGCCTCCGACCGTCTGTCTGCCTTCGATGTCATCCTGCCCGATCCCATTCCCGGCAAGGGCGAGGTGCTCACCGCCATTTCCAATTTCTGGTTCCAGCGCACCCAAGGCATCGTGCCCAATCACATTGCCGAGATGACTCTGGAACAGGCCCTGCCGAACGCGGCGGAACGCGAGCAGGTGGCCAGCCGGGCCATGGTGGTCAAGCGGCTCAAGCCCCTGCCCATCGAGGCCATCGTGCGGGGTTATCTGATCGGCTCGGGCTGGAAGGATTACCAGAACACCGGCTCGGTCTGCGGCATTGAACTGCCCGCCGGCCTGCGCCAGGCCGATGTGCTGCCCCAGCCCCTGTTCACCCCTTCCACCAAGGCGGCCGTGGGCGACCATGACGAGAACATCAGTTTCGAGGCAGTGGAAAAGCTGATCGGCGAAAAGCTGGCCAATGACGTGAAGGAAACCAGCATTGCCCTTTACACCTATGCCTTGAAGCATGCCGAGAGCCGGGGCCTGATCATTGCCGATACCAAGTTCGAGTTCGGCCTGGACGAGAATGGGCGCCTGCATCTCATTGACGAAGCCCTGACCCCGGATTCCTCCCGCTTCTGGCCGGCCGATGAATACCAGACCGGCATGAGCCCGCCCAGCTTCGACAAGCAGTTCGTGCGCGATTACCTGGAAACCCTGGACTGGGACAAGACCCCGCCGGGGCCCAAACTGCCGGCCGAGATCATCGAAAAGACCGCCGAGAAATATCGTGAGGCGCAGCGCTTGTTGACGGAAAATAGTTAAGGCGCAAGTCCCACCCACCGTAGGAGCGAATTCATTCACGATGGGCTCCGAAGTCGCCCGGTGCCAGTGTCCAGGCAATCGCGGATGAATCCGCTCCTACGGCGGGTGGGTAGGACCTTGCCTGCTTAACTGAACAAGCTCTCCGGCAGCAGGTTGGAGACGAACAGCAGCAGAATGAATCCCGGCGCAATCCAGCGCACGGCGAGGCGCCAGCCTCGGTAGAGCCAGCCATCCCCCATGCCGAGCTCCTGTACGGTGGCCTCCCGGTGCAGGAGTCGCCCGGCGAAGTAGGCCAGGATCAGGGCCCCCACCGGCAGAACCAGGTTGTTGAGCCCCCAGGTAATGGCCTGGAAGGGAGTAATGACCATGTCGCTCAGCAGGTTGAAGGACAGTACAGAGAAGATGCCCATCACCCAGCTAAGCGAGGCGGCTACCGCGACGCCCAGCCGCCGGCTGACACCACGCTCGCCCAGATAGGCGGTCATGGGCTCATAAAGAGCTACTGATGATGTCAAAGCCGCCACGAAGAGGAAGAAACAGAAGGCGAATCCCACCAGGTTGCCGAAGGGCATTTCCCCGAAGGCCAGTGGCAGGGTAATGAAGATCAGGCCCGGGCCGCTGTCGGGTGCCAGGCCATGCGCAAAGACAATCGGAAAGATCGCGAGACCGGCGAGCAAAGCCACGGCGGTATCGGCGGAAATCACATAGGCCGCCGAACCCGGCAGGGAGGCGCCCCGGGGCAGGTAGGCGGCGTACATCATGATGCCACCCAGACCCACGGACACGCTGAACAGGGACTGGCCCACCGCGGCCAAAGCCACCTCGGGGGTAATGGCCGAGAAGTCCGGCGCGAAGAGATAATGAAGGGCCATCCGCCCTTCCCCGGCCACAAAGGCATAGACAACCAGGCCAATCAGCAACAAGGCCAGCAACGGCATCATCAGCCGCATGCCCCGCTCAATGCCGCGATTGACGCCAAGACCGACGATGGCCATGGTCGCCATAATGAAGGTGCCCTGCCACAGCAACAGCAACTGCGGTGAGCCCTGAAGGCGAGCGAAATAGCTTTGCGCCGCGTCCGCATCCAGGCCGGTGAAATGCCCGGCGCCGGCACCCAGCATGTAATGCAGCGACCAGCCGGCAATCACCGAATAAAAGCTCATCAACACCAGTGCCCCGATCACGCCAAGCAGACCCGGGATCCGCCAGGCCCGGCTGCGGCCATGCTCGACGGCCTGGCGCAGCAGCGCGGTTGGCGGGCTGCCCCGGCCCCGACGCCCGATCAGGGCCTCGCAGAGAAATATGGGGGCTGCCACCAACACCATGCCGATGAGATAGATGAGCACAAAGGCCCCGCCGCCGTTCTCGCCTGCCTCATAGGGAAAGCGCCAGACATTGCCAAGCCCCACCGCGGCACCGATGGCGGCGAGAATGAAACCCAGGCGGGATGAAAAAGCAGGAAAAACGGAGGACGACTTGTCTGGCATGAGGACACCGTAACAGCAGCAAAGGACCAGGGGATCAGAATCAGACAGGCGTCTGTGTGGAACGCCCGCCCGGATCACCTACCGGGTTAAGGAAACCCCTGATCAGACGCCGGCATGGGCTGGCTGTTACTGGAAGTCCTCGTTTTCAAACCATCGGGAAACCAAACGCTGTCGCGGGCTGCCGCAAGACAACTAGCTGACAACGAGCACATCACAATCGGCACGCTGAAGCAGCGACATGCTGACACTGCCCAGCATGAGGTCCCGCGTCATGGACTGCCCCTGTTTGCCCACAACCAACAGGTCTATTTCATCCTCACTGACCATGTCACGGAGTCGGTGCGGTGCATAACCGGATTCAAGCCGGCTCTTGACCGCTGGCGCACCGCTCGCCTCCATAAAGGCCCGCATTTCCCGTTCCGCCTCCAGGCGGGCGCGTTGCCGGTATTCCTGAACCAGCGTCTCATCCACGCCGGCATAATGCATGCTTGGCTCAAAGCGCGAAGCATAGACATGCACCAGCTCAATCTCGGCCTCGGGCGCCAACTGCACCGCTCGTTCGAGGGCGCGGCGTGATGGTTCCGAGAAATCCGTGGCGACCAGCACCTTGCGCCAGCTGCTGGAAGCGGGCCGACGCACCACCAATGCGGCACCGGGGCTGTGATAGACAAGCTGCTGGGCGGTGGTACCCAGCAGTAGCTCCCGGGCACGATGACTGCCCTGTGAGCCCAGCACAATGAGATCCTCCGCCGTCATGGCCTCGGCCAGGGAGCGGGCGATGGGGCCCGACAGCAAGCGGGTTTCCAGTATTGCCCCGGTCTCGTCAGCGATGTCCTTGGCCAGCGCCTGCAGTCGCTGCTCAAGCGCGGCGGACAGGTCGGGCGACTGTCCCAGCAATTGCCGCAGGCTTTCCATGATGCCGGCTTCGGTCACATGCAAAATACAGCCGGATTCCGCCTGCCCGGCCTTGAGCAGGGCCGCGGTTCGGCGAACCGCCTCCAGCGATGAATCAGAGAAATCCGTCGCTGCCATGATGCGAGAGAAAGTCGCCATGCTCACGCCTCCTTAGCTACACTGGCTCTGACTATAGCGGGCCTCGCCCGGCAACCCAAGACACAGGCCAGGAGGGAGGCAGAACTTGGACGCTTCCGGCAAGGGCATCATCCAGAGCCTGCTGCAGAGCAGCCGCGATATTCTGCCCATTGCCGGGGTCGTGGCCTTCTTTCAGTTGGTTGTCATTGGCGAACCCCTGCCGGATGCCCTTGCCCTCCTTCAGGGCATGCTGTTTGTGATCATCGGCCTGACACTCTTTGTGCATGGCCTGGAGACGGGACTGTTTCCCATTGGCGAGTCCATGGCACAGGCCTTTGCCCGCAAGGGCAGTGTGTTCTGGTTATTACTGTTCGGCTTTTCCCTGGGCTTTGCCACCACCATTGCCGAACCGGCACTGATTGCCATTGCCGGGGAAGCCGCCGCCGTGGCCGCCGAGGAAGGTCGGATTGCCGGCGACGCGGACAGCATGGCGGCCTGGGCCCTGGGGCTGCGGATTGCCGTCGCCCTGGCCGTGGGCCTGGCCATTGTGCTGGGCGTCATCCGCATTCTGAAGGGCTGGCCCCTGCATTATCTGATCATCGGCGGCTACGGCATCGTGGTTGCCATGACCGGCTTTGCCCCGGAAGAGATTGTCGGCATTGCCTATGACGCCGGCGGGGTCACCACATCCACCATTACCGTACCGCTGGTCACTGCCCTGGGTGTAGGCCTGTCCATGGCCATTCGGGGGCGCAACCCGGCGGTGGACGGTTTCGGCCTAATCGCCTTTGCGTCCCTGACGCCGATGATGTTCGTCATGATCTATGGGGGGCTGTTCTGATGGACGGTTTGCCTCCCTTTCACGATGTGCTCCAGCAAACGCTACTGGAAACGCTGCGGGATGTGGCCCCCATTCTGCTGGTCATCCTGGTGTTCCAGTTCCTGGTGCTGCGTCGGCGGCTGAACAAGCCCTGGCGCATGCTCAAGGGGGGGCTGTTCGTGGTGGCCGGTCTGGTGTTTTTCCTCATGGGTCTGGAGCAGGCGCTGTTTCCCCTGGGCCGATCCATGGCCGAGCAACTGACCGACCCTGAGTTTGTCTCGGGCGCGGCGGCCACTGGCGATACCATTGCTCACTGGAGCGCCTATTACGGGGTTTATCTTTTTGCCTTCAGCATGGGGGCGGCGGCAGTCATGGTCGAGCCGGCGGTCATTGCCGTGGCCATGAAGGCGAATCAGCTCTCGGGTGGCGCCATCCATGCCAACCGCCTGCGCATTGCCATCGCGGTCGGGGTGGGTATCGGCATTGCCATTGGCGCCTTCCGGATCATTACCGGTGGTTCCCTGCTCTATTTCATTCTGGGTGCGTACTGCATCGTCATCCTTCAAACCCTGTTCGCCCCCAGACACATGATTCCACTTGCCTATGACTCTGGCG
>NZ_SLKM01000084.1:0-5129 GCF_007134575.1 Natronospira sp. | reverse complement strand
TATGCGGAACCGGCCCGCTAGGCAATAAAGCTGGCCCGGTAACACAAGCGCCCCGGCGGCTTCGGCCCCGGGGCGTCTTTTCTCCCTTTGCCCTGGGATTCCTTCGCCCCGTCTGTGGCACACTCAGGCTCCTGTTGATGCTAACAAGGTGAGTGAGCGATGCGACTACTGGCGCCCCTGCTGTTTTTCCTTGGCCTGGCCCTTGGCGGGCTGGGTGCTTACTGGCTTGCCCCCGACCCCGCCCCGGATGAAGGCGTCTCCAAAGCCAATGCCGCTGCCGCGGAACAGTTGATGGACCTGGCCTTCCGGCCCGAGGACCGTGAGCTGATGCAGAACACCCTGGAAAGCCACCGCAGCCGCTACCAGCAGATGCGCGAGACGCTCATTCCCAACCCGCAGGCACCGGCGCTGGTCTTCGATCCGCGGCCCATCGGCTATGACTATCGCTCAGACCCGGTGGAACCGGAATGGTCCTATCCGGAAGACTTCAGCCGCCCGGCGGACGATGCCGAGCTGGCTTGGCTGTCGCTGTCGGAGCTTGGCGCGCTGCTGCGCAACGGCGAAATCAGCTCGGTGGAACTGACCGAATTCTTTCTCGGCCGCCTGCGCGAGCACGGCGACCGCCTGGAAGCGGTCATCAGCCTCACCGAGGACCGTGCCCTGGCTCAGGCCGAGACCGCCGACCGGGAACTGGCGGCCGGCATCGACCGGGGCCCCTTGCATGGCATCCCCTATGGCGCCAAGGACCTCTTTGCCGTGGAGGGGACCCGCACCACCTGGGGCGCGGCACCCTTCGAAGAGCAGGTGATTGATGAAACCGCCACGGTGATCCGCAAGCTGGATGAATCCGGCGCCGTGCTGATCGCCAAGCTGACTCTCGGGGCGCTGGCTTGGGGGGATGTCTGGTATGGCGGCACCACCCGCAATCCCTGGGACCCGGAGCTGGAACAGGGTGCCAGCGGATCCTCTGCAGGCTCGGGTGCTGCAACCGCGGCAGGGCTGGTGCCCTTTGCACTGGGCACCGAAACCCTGGGCTCGCTGGTCTCCCCCGCCACCCGGACCGGCACCACTGCACTACGTCCCAGCTTCGGCCGGGTCAGCCGGCATGGGGCCATGGCCCTGAGCTGGAGCATGGACAAGGTCGGGCCCATGACCCGCAGTGTGGATGATGCCGCCCGGGTCTTTGCCGTCATCGACGGACCGGATGGGAAGGATGTCAGCCTGCACCCGGTGGCTTTCGACTATCAGCCCCGGGAAGGCCTGGAGGGGGTGGTCATCGGCTATCTGGAAAACACCTTCGAAGGCGCCAGCGAACAGGATAAAGCGGTTCTGGACGATCTGGAGGCGCTCGGCGCGGAACTGCGCCCCGTTGCCCTGCCCAATCTACCCCTGGGGGCCATGCAACTCATCCTCGATGTGGAAGCGGCCACCGCTTTTGATGCCTTCACTCGAGACAGTCAGGCAGACGAGCTGGTCCGCCAGGAGGAATTCGCCTGGCCCAATGTGTTCCGGGCAGCGCGCTTCATTCCCGCGGTGGAATACCTGCAGGCCAATCGTCTACGCCAGCGGCTGATCGAGGAAATGCATGAGATGGTGGCCGAGGTGGACGTCTATGTCGCGCCCTCACATGGCAATCTCAACCTGCTGGCCACCAATCTCAGCGGCCACCCGGCCGTGACCGTCCCCAACGGCTTTGACGAAGGGGAGCGCCCGACCAGCATCACCTTCACCGGCGGCCTGTTTGAAGACGATCGCCTGCTGGAAGTGGTCAGCGCCTGGCAGGTCGCCACCGAGCATCATCAGGCACGACCGCCGAACTTTTAGGCCAGCGGGCTATTCCAGGCCGGTGCCCTCTGAACTGCCGGGGGTGAGGGGGAAATCGTCTCCATTCACCTCCGGCTTTTCAGCCTGGATCGCGTTCATGTCCGGGCCGAAGCTGCAGCCGGCCATCTCTGGCGGCACGGCGAGGTAGCGGTTGCCGGCCTTGAATTCCGAGACCAGTTCATCCTCTTCCGCCGCCTCCTTGACCTCCCGGGCGAACAGGGGCTGTTTCTCATCGGCCATCACGCACTCTCCTGTCAGCTGCTTGTGGATTGGACTTGCTCGGCCGACGGCTGTTTCAAATAAAGAAAAAGCCATCCGCCCACCAAACCCGGCAGAGCCATCAGCAGGGTGCCGCTCAGGCTGCGGGTCGCCGCGATGGGAGTCATGGGCAGCAGGCCGTGCAAAAGGCCCAGCAGGGTCAGCAGCGCCGCCAGACCGCCGATGGGATACAGCCATCCTGCCACGTCCGGCTTCAGACGGCTGATGCCAGCGGCCACGGCAAAGGCCAGCAACAGGCTGATCCCCACCAGCACTCCCCACAACGGGGCAAACCCGGTCAGATCCTGGACGCTGACCACCACCCGTGTCCACATGTCCACAGGTGCGCCCAGGGCGGCGATGGCATTCATGTTGAACTGGGTCTGGACCAGCGAACCCAGCGCTGCGGTCACCGCGGTGGCCGCCAGCAAGCGGGCCAGCCAGGCAATGGGAACAAGCAGGCGTTGCCGATTCATCCAATCCTTCCTTTCTGATAAGTTAACGGAACCTCCGTACAGCGGTTCCCAAATCTGGCTTAACCGGATGATGCGACCATGAAAGGCATTCTGCCAGCAATTCTCTTCATCTGCCTGCTTCCCCTGTCCACGGCCACGGCCCATGACTATGATCTGGAAACGGTGGCCGAGGGCCTTGAGCACCCCTGGTCCATCGCCTTTCTGCCTGATGGCCGCATTCTGGTGACCGAGCGTGCCGGCCGCCTGCGTCTGATCGAGGACGGGATCCTGCACCCGGAGCCCATCGCCGAGGTACCCGAAGCCTATGTGGCCAGCCAGGGTGGGCTGTTCGAGGTCATGCTCCATCCTGATTATGAGCATAACGGCTGGATCTATCTGAGCCTGGCCCATGGCACCCCCAAGGCCAACACCACCCGGGTTGTGCGTGCCCGTCTGGAAGACCACGCACTGACGGATCTGGACGTACTTTTCGACAGTGAGCCAAGCAAGGATACCCCCGTCCATTACGGTGGACGGATGACCTTCCTCCCCGACGAAACCCTGCTGCTGGGCCTGGGCGATGGATTCGACTACCGCGAAGCCGCCCAGGACAGGGGCAGTCACCTGGGTAGCCTGATCCGCCTCAATGCCGACGGCAGCATCCCCTCCGACAATCCCTTCGTGGACGATCAGGATAGTCTTCCTGCGATCTACAGCTACGGCCATCGCAATATTCAGGGCATCATCCACGACCCGGAGACCGGCCTCATCTGGTCACACGAGCATGGTCCCCGGGGCGGTGACGAGCTCAATATCATCCGGCCCGGGGCGAACTACGGCTGGCCCGCGGCGACCCACGGGGTGGATTATTCAGGCGCCCGCATCACGCCCCACAAATCCCTTCCGGAAATGGAGGATCCGATTCACGTCTGGACACCGGCCATTGCCCCGGCCGGCATGAGCCAGTATCGCGGCGAAGCCTTTCACCGCTGGCAAGGCAATCTGTTGATTGCCGGTCTGGTGGCCCGGGCGGTGATTCGGGTGGAACTGGAGGGTGAGGAGGTGGTTGCGACCCACCGTCATTTTGAAGACATCGGCGCCCGTATCCGGGCCGTGCAAACCGGCCCGGAAGGCGCGATTTATATCCTGACCGACTCGGCCGATGGCGCCGTCATCCGGGCCAACCCGGATACCTGACAATGGATCGACGCACCACTGCCGGCCCACTGCTGCTGATTCTGATTGTTGCCGTTGGCCTGATCTTCGCTGTATGGCAACCGGTGGAGGTGGACACGGTCTTTGCCTGGGGAGAGAGGCTGGCGGGCAACCCCCTGACTCTGGCCCTACTGGTTGTGGTGCAGATCCTCTTGTTCACCTTTGCCCTGCCGGGGAGCACCATCATCTGGGCAATCGCGCCCTTTCTGCCCCCCTGGATCGCCGTCCCCGTTCTGGTATCCGGTGCGACCGCTGGGGCCGTCGGGGCCTATTTTCTCTCCGGCCGGCTCAGCCGGGATTGGCGTGTCGGCCCTGCCTCCCGACGGGTGATCGGGCTGCTGGAACAACGCGGAGACTTCCTGACCCAGACAGCCCTTCGGGCTCTGCCCGGCTTTCCCCATTCCATCGTCAACTATGCCGGCGGCATCCTCCGTCTGCCCCTGCCCGGCTTCATCGCCGCAGCCCTGGTGGGGCTGGGGGTCAAATGGTGGGTGTATGCCAGCGCCATCCATGGCCTTGCCACCGCAGCCCGGGGCGATGAGGCGCTGGGTGGCCGAGAACTGCTGCCGTTGTTCATCCTTGCTGTTCTGTTGCTCATCGCCGGACTGGTGAAATGGAAACTTCGTCAGCGCTCTCTGTAACAAGCCCCGCGTCTGCCCCGTCTAAGCAAATCCTGGCCGACTGGAAATGGAGCATACGATGAAATCAGCAAGAACCACCCCCTGGGCCGGCGTGATTGTTTTGGCACTGGCCATTGTGGCTGCGCCCGCCAGTGCGACCTCCCTGGAAAAGGTGTTCAATGACTTCCAGCAGATCCTGGATCGACACTTGACGGAGAAAGACCTGGACCATGACGGCCTGGTGACGGCTTTCGATTATCATCAGGCACTGGCCAAGGACGAGACCATGGCGCTTGTCCAGCAGCAAAGGGCGGCGCTTGCAGACTTTGACCCTTCACGGATAGACGACCGGGAGAGCTTCAATGCCTTCTGGTTGAACGCCTACAACTTCTTCATGATCGCCCACATTCTGGAAGAGCGCCCGGACGGCGAAGTGGTGGAGTCGGTCTGGGATTATGGCGGCCGGGTAAACCCCTTCCGGAAAAATGTCTTTGAGCGTGAACTGTTCGATATCGGCGGCAAGAAATACAGTCTGGACCAGATGGAGAAGGGCATCCTGCTCGGTGAAGAAGCCTGGGACAAAGGCTGGGCGGATGCCCGTGTCCACTTCGCGGTCAACTGCGCCTCTGTGGGCTGTCCCCCGCTCCGTGCCCAGGTGTACACGACGGATAATGTCGATGACCTGTATGCGGAAAATACCCGCCGTGCCCTTAACACTGACCGCCAACTGCATGTGGACGGTAACACCCTGATGCTT
>NZ_SLKM01000060.1:0-5144 GCF_007134575.1 Natronospira sp. | reverse complement strand
CAATCCACCAATCTGATCCAGGTATTTGTGGGTATTTCCGTGGCCTTTGGGATTGCCAGTGTGCTGGCCGTTTCCGTGGTTCAGCGTCGGCGAGAGATTGGCATTCTGCGAGCCACGGGCTCCACCGCCAATCAGGTCATGACGGTGTTCCTGATCCAGGGCGGGATTGTTGGCCTGCTGGGCTCCTTTCTGGGTTCCCTGGGTGGTCTGGGCATGGTCAGCTTGTTCACCGCCCTGGGCGCCCGGCCCGACCGTGAGGCCCTGTTCGATGTGACCGCAGGCGCCGGCCTGGTGATGGGCGCCATGTTGCTGGCCACGGTTACGGGTATTCTGGCGGCCTACTTCCCGGCCCGCCGTGCCGCGAAGATGGACCCGGTAGCGGCGATTCGAGATGAATAAGGAGCTAGGGATGACAGCGCCTGCTGCCGACAGCCCGGTCCTGCGGCTGAAGAATGTGAAAAAGCGCTACAACATCGGCCTGCCCAGCGAGCAGGAAGTGCTCCATGGCATTGATCTCAGCGTGGGCCCCGGAGAATTCCTGGCCATGGTGGGACCCTCCGGCTCCGGCAAGAGTACCTTGCTCAACATACTGGGTCTCCTCGATCAGCCCAGTGACGGCGAGGTATTCATTGCCGGGCGCTCCACTCGGGGGCTGTCGGACGGTGAACTATCCCGATTGCGCGGTGAGCGCCTGGGTTTCGTGTTTCAGTTTCATCATCTGCTCACCGCCTTTACGGCCCTGGACAATATCCAGATGCCTTGTTGGGCCGCCATGGGGCGACGCGACCCGGATATCGAGGCCCATGCCCAGGCGTTGCTGGCGTCGGTGGGCCTGGACGATTACGGCGAGCGCAAACCCAAGGCCCTCTCTGGCGGACAACAACAAAGAGTGGCCATCTGCCGGGCATTGATCAATCGCCCGCCCCTGGTGCTGGCCGACGAGCCGACCGGGAATCTGGACACCGAGAGCTCCGAGCAGGTATTTGACTTGCTACGCCGCTTCAATCGGGAATTCGGCTGCGCTTTCATCATCGTCACCCATGATCTTGAGCTTGCCGAGAAATGCGACCGGGTCATCGAACTGGTGGACGGTAGAATCCTTGATGACAGATCCGGGATAGGCGTCCCTTCCTAGCGCCCCCTTGCACCATGCACTTGGGCTTGGGCACCTCAGTTATCTCGGCCTCCAGGCGGTCTCATGGCACCTTGGTCACCTTTGATACCCTTACGACCCTGACAGAATTTTTGGAGCCTGTACGAATCTTTATCCCGAGTCTCTAGCTGGCCTATGGCTAGGGCAATGTTCCTGTGCTCACCCCGGTAGCGCACTTTTTCTCGGTGGTGCAAGCATGATGGCGATAGTTGTTTTCTGCTAACTTGTCTGTTGCCCCACCTTGTGAGTCGGAAGCCAATTGCCTCGTCCAAGGGGAACTCTTGCGGGTAGCCTCGGTCTCGGATTGGAGTATCTGGCCGTCAGATTATTCTTGCTTGATCTCTCTGGAGGGAAGCTAATGCAAGGAATTCAAAAGCTTATTGTTGGGATGTTGCTCGGCTCGCTGGCAGTCACCGCAATGGCCAGCGAACGCAGCATTCCGATCGATGATGCGGTGGTGACCGAGCACGCTACCCGAATTCAGGGTGAGCGGGTCCGATATTCCGCGACCACCGGCACCCAGCCGGTCTGGGACGACGATGGCAAATCCATCGCTACCTTGTTCTACACCTATTACCAGCGTACCGATGTTCGCGACCGGGACCAGCGCCCATTGGTGATTTCCTTCAATGGTGGGCCGGGCTCGGCCTCGGTCTGGATGCATGTTGCCTATACCGGGCCCCGAGTGCTGGAGATCGATGACGAAGGCTATCCAGTGCAGCCCTACGGGGTCAAAGACAACCCCTACTCGGTCCTGGACGTTGCCGACATCGTGTTCGTCAATCCGGTCAATACCGGGTATTCGCGGGTAGTGCCGGACGAGGATGGTGAAAAGATCAGCCAGGAGGAGCAGCAGGAGCGCTTTTTCGGTGTCGAGCAGGATATTGAATATCTTGCCGAGTGGATCAATACCTTCGTCACTCGCAATGAGCGATGGAATTCGCCCAAGTTCCTGATTGGCGAGAGTTATGGCACCACGCGGGTTGCCGGTCTGGCTCTGGAGCTGCAGAACAGCCAGTGGATGTATCTCAACGGTGTCATTCTGGTCTCGCCGACCGACATGGGCATTGACCGGGAAGGGCCGGTGAAGGCAGCTAATCGCCTGCCTTACTTCGCCGCCACGGCGTGGTACCACGATGCACTGGACGATGAGCTCCAGGACCTGGATCTCTACGAGCTCTTGCCCAAGGTGGAGGAATTCACCCTGGAAGAGTACCTGCCCGCATTGGCCCGAGGGGCATTTCTGAATGAGGAAGAACGCCAGCAGATCGGCGAACAAGTAGCTCGCTATTCCGGGCTGTCGCTGGACAGCGTGCTCGGCAGCAACCTGGATATTGACCTGGCCTTCTTCTGGAAGGACTTGCTGCGGGATCGCGGTCGCACCGTTGGCCGGCTCGACTCCCGCTATCTGGGCATCGACCGCAAGGATGTGGGTGAACGGCCCGATTACTGGGCCGAGCTGACCGCCTGGCTGCATGCCTTTACCCCGGCGATCAATCACTATATTCGCAGCGAGCTGGAGTACGAGACGGACATCAAATACAACATGTTCGGGCCGGTGCACCCCTGGGACCGCCAGAACAATCAGACCGGGGAAAACCTGCGCCAGGCCATGGCCCAGAATCCCTATCTCAATGTGCTCTTCCAGGCCGGCTATTATGACGGTGCCACCAACTACTTTGATGCCAAGTACAGCATGTGGCAGTTGGATCCCAGTGGGAAGATGCGGGACCGCTTGAGCTTCAAGGGCTATCGTAGTGGTCACATGATGTATCTGCGGTATGAGGATCTGCGCCTGTCCAATGAGGACTTGCGGGATTTCATCCTGGATGCCATCCCGGCGGAGGGGCAGCCTGCCCGCTACGACTGAGGAGCTCGCAGCATCCTGTCGAATCAGCTCAGGCGGCGGCATGATTCATGCCGCCGCCTCGACTTTATCCTTTGGGCACCCGGCAGTCCGGCCCGGATTGCTCAGACCACTCCAGGAAAGGCAGGACCCAGTCATCCAGCCAGTCCAGGCGCACATGGCTGGCGATATGACCACCGGTGTCGGGCAGAATCAGGAGCTGCCCGCAGTCCAGCACCTCAGCCAACTCACGGCTGTGTGACACCGAGACATGTTGATCATCCTCGCCGTGGATGAGCAGTGCGGGGGTATTCAGGCCCCTGATCGCTTCTGCCGTGTCCGCCAGTTCCAGACTCAGTCCGGCATCGATCATGGCCCTTTCGAAACCTCGAAGCAGATTCCTCTGGCCCACCAGGCGACTGCGCCAGGGGGCAATCTCTCTGGCCACTTCCACCACCGCACCGCCCGGGTCATTGAAGGGGGCAATGGCCACGACCGCGCTGACGCGGGGGTCGTCGGCGGCGCGCAGGGCGGTACTCGCACCCAGGGATGCGCCCATGAGATACAGCGGCTTGCTGATCGCTTCCCCGGTTTCCAGGTGGTCGATGAGCCGCTCCACGTCGCCCGCCTCCAGCACGCCGAAGCCGACCTGACTCCCACCCGACTGGCCATGGCCGCGCAGATCCGGAATCAACGTCTCGAAGCCCGCTGCACTGAGCTGAGATGCCCAGGGGACCATGACTTCATGGGATTGGCGCCAGGAATGGAGCAGAATCACGGTGCCCCGGTGTGTTTCCGCTTGCGGGTTCGTGTTGACCCGGAAATTGATCCGGAATCGGCCGTTGTCGCCGTCGGTGCTGAGATCGTAATCGGCGTCCAGCCCGCCGGCACGGAAGCGGACCGCCCAGTGTTCACTGCCGTCCCCGGCTGTCCATTCCACGCTCTCGCCACCCAGCTGGGAAGTGGCCTGGTAGCCGAGATTGAACATGCCTGAATCGGGCCCCGGGGCTTCGCCAATCTCCCGCGCTGCAATGCCGGCGCAGCCACTGAGCAGAGCCGCCAGAATGGACAGGCAGATCAAGGACAGGCCGGGGCCCCGCAGGGCATGCCAACCGGAAGCCTCCGGCGCGTGGATGGTCATCGGCGGTTTTCCTTTATTGTGCGTGGAACCGCTTTTGATCATAGCCGAGCCGATCTGGGGCAACAATTCCAACTGAAAGCGTGTAGTGTGATGTCGTGGTGACGGTGCTCGGGCCTTTGATAGAATTCTTGGCGTTTCTGGCTCAAAGGAAAGGGCTGCTTGTGCTGGTAAAGCTTTTACTGGATCTGCTGCTGTGGCTGGGTTTGATTGTTGTTGCCTTTTGGAGTGCGCCGGCGCTGTATCATAGCTTTGAGCGGTTGCCTATCTACACCGTGCCTTCGTTGATCATTATGGCCAGTGCGACAATGGGTGGCGCCATTGCCGTGATGGTCATCAATGAGGCCTGGATACCGGTCCTGACGCCCTTGCTGGGGTGGGAATACGAATCCGGCTACCGTGAGGCCCATTTCATGCTGGCCGCATCGCTATGCGCGACTATTGTTGATGCGGTGGCCAATCGGCTCAAGGCTCAGGGTGTGGAGAAGCAGGCGCCCGACTACGAAGCGCCCTGGCTGCAGGCCGAGCGTGAACGAATGGGCTGGAAAGACAAGCGTGAAGACTAGCCAGAGACGTATTTGACGGGAGACTGCACTTGCTGGGACGTGCTTCCAAGGCCCTGATTCGCCGGGTGTGGCGCTGTGATCGCTGTGGCCTGCAAACACCCAAGAAGAAATCCCAATGTCAGCACTGCCACGGCCTGGATGAGGCCGGGCTGGCGGCGCTCAAGCAGCGCTACGAAGAGAAGCACATCACCAATGCAAGAATCGGTCGGGTGTTTCTGATATTGAGTGTGCTCATGATTGCCCTGATGATCATTGCCTTCTGGTGATCATGCTCGTTTGCTTGAAAGGAGTAAGCAGTGATTCGTTTCTTTCGCCTGGTTAGCATGATCGAGGGGCTGTCTTTGCTGACGCTCCTGTTCGTGGCCATGCCTTTAAGGACCTACGCGGACATGCCGCTCGCCGTCACCTATGCCGGCTGGATTCATGGCATCTTGTATCTCT
>NZ_SLKM01000226.1:0-5147 GCF_007134575.1 Natronospira sp. | reverse complement strand
TTGGCACCAAAGAAATTATTCTGGTGTGGGTAGACGATGTGCGGAATAAAAGTAAATCTGCCCAAATGCAAGAACTTAACCAGACAAATCTGAATATTAAAAAAGAAAAAATAGAAAAAATGGGCTTTGAGGTAAATATCGAAACACCGCGGGGAATCCCGGCAGCAGAAATAAATCAGATTGCCAAGGCCAAATATGCAGAACTGATTGTTATTGCTTCCAGGGGCAAAAATCTTATTCGTGATTTTTTTATCGGCAGCACCACTGCGGCTTTAATTCGCAGTTCTAACACACCGGTCCTGGTTGAGCGGGTAAAGGTTTTATCTCAGGGTGAGCAACTGATATGTGACGTAGAAGACCAGATTTTTTCCAGGATCATGCTGGCGACGGACTTTTCTCCACGGGCTAAAGGGGCAGAGAATATTGCCAAAGAGCTCTCCACCTTGGCAGAAACAATTGGATTGGTTTCTATCATAGATGAAGGCAGCACTCCCGAAGAGCTTCAACAAAAAAGAGAAGCAGCTTTTGCATACCTGGAAAACATAAGGACCACATGCCAGGATAAGTGTCCAAATATTGACGTTTTCTTAGAAGAAGGCGTGGCTTCCAAGCAAATACTAAGTTTAGCCCAGAGTTTCGGGGCCAGCCTGATTGTTATGGGAACCCGGGGCAAAGGACAGCAGGGCAAAATTCTGTTAGGCAGCACTGCTGAAACTGTAGCCCGAAGGGCCTCTTGTGCAGTCTTACTTGTGCCATAATATTCGCATTAATTTAGAGCAAAAAAACCACGACGTAAGGGGGGATAATACGAATGCAGGATTTTTTTATCCGTTTCAGAACATTCGCGGTCTTAGGGCTATCCAGGAAACCCAAATCATTCAGTCGCAAAGTGTATGCATTTCTTAAAGATGAAGGCTTTATCTTATATCCCGTTAATCCCCATATGGAAAAAATAGATGACCAGGAAGCTTTCAAGGATATTTCCTCTTTACCCCCGGTGGAAGCTGCTATCTTTTTCACGAATCCCCGGGTAACAGAAAAACTACTACCCCTATGCAAAGAAAAAGGCATTCTGAACGTATGGTTTCAGCTGGGATCGGCTGATGCCAACGTACTAAAACTAGCCCATGAACTGGGCTTACATTTTAAAACTTCCTGTGTTTTTTTACACCGGCCCCGAGCAGGCTTCCCCCATAATGTGCACCGATTTGTTGTAAAAAAACTTGGTCTCGATCATTAATAATATTCTGGAGGTAAAAACTATGAAATTTGAATGTACCATTTGTGGTTATATTTACGATCCTTCCACCGGAGATCCTGACAATCATATTCCTGTTGGCACAAAATTTGAAGAACTGCCCGGGGACTGGGTTTGTCCTGTATGCGGTGCAGATAAATCCGTTTTTGAAAAGATACAATAAACCAAGACCAAAGGAGGAGGTTATGATGACTGCTCTTACCGAAAATGTTAAATGGGTGGGAAAAGTTGACTGGGAACTAAAATTTTTCCATGGCCAGGAATATTCAACCCACCGAGGATCTTCCTATAATTCCTACCTGATAAAAGACCAAAAGACCGTACTGATCGATACCGTCTGGAAACCTTTTGCCCGGGAGTTTATAGAAAACCTGAAGCAAGAAATAGAACTGGAGCAAATAGATTATATTATTGCCAATCATGCTGAAAGCGATCACAGTGGGGCCTTAGAATTGCTGATGCAGGAAATACCAGAAACGCCTATCTATTGCACTAAAAACGCCATTCAATCCCTGCAGGGACATTATCATAAAACCTGGAATTTTATCCCTGTAAAAACCGGCGATACCTTAAACTTGGGAAAAAATCAGTTGGTATTCGTTGAAGCCCGTATGCTGCATTGGCCTGACAGCATGTTCACTTATCTGACCGGAGAAAACCTGCTTTTCAGCAATGATGCTTTTGGGCAACATTATGCCAGTGAATTGCTCTACAATGACCTGGTGGATCAGTCTGAATTAGAACAGGAGGCAATAAAATACTATGCCAATATTTTGACTCCTTATAGTGTACTGGTTCAAAAAAAGATTGAGGAAATAAAGGGTTTAAATCTTCCCCTGGATATGATATGTCCGAGTCATGGCATCATCTGGAGAAAAAAACCCTGGCAGATTGTAGAGCAGTACCTTGAATGGGCCCAGGACTACCAGGAAAATCAAATCACTCTGGTTTATGATAGTATGTGGGACGGAACCAAGAAAATGGCAGAAGCCATCATAGAAGGCATAAAAACAGCAGATGATCAGGTAAACGTAAAAATGTACAATCTAGCCCTCTCAGATAAAAGCGATATTATAACCGAAATCTTTAAGTCCAAAGCCTTTTTAATTGGTTCACCGACTATTAACCGGGGTATTCTTTACTCTGTTGCCGGTCTGTTGGAAATGATCAAGGGCTTGGGCTTTAAAAACAAAAAAGCTGCTGCCTTTGGTTGTTACGGCTGGAGTGGAGAAGGAACAAAAATTATAACTGAAGGATTAATGCAGGGTGGCATAACCATATTAGATGAAGGACTACGAGCATTGTGGCATCCCGACCAGGAAACAATCCAAACGTGTAAAGCATACGGCAAGGATCTTGTAGCCAAAATATAAATGCCGGAACAGTCAAGATTTCATGTTCTCCTTGATCCCAGGCAACAACGGTTCTTCTCCTTTTTGATCATGTTGATCATGAATACTCATTTTCATACTGTGCAAATGATATAATCTCATGTAACTAGCTTGCGAAAAAACTTCAATGGAGGTTATAATGGCCCGTATTTCCCTGGATGCTTTTGAAAAAATAATGCAAGAGACCATAGCTACCCTCCCCGAGTCCTTTGACCATAATCTGATAGGAGGCTATCATGTTGAAAAAGACGAGAAATTTGAAGAGGACTATTATATCATGGGGGAATATATTGAAGAACCCTATCTGGGCAGTTTCATTGTCTTATATTATGGTTCCTTCGTTGCTGTTTTAAATGATGCTTCCTACGATGAGTGGGTTAAAGAGATCCGGAATACAATCTGGCATGAACTGCAGCATCATCTGGAATCTCTGGCGGGGAGGGAAGAGCTGGCCCGGCAGGAAGAACAAGAGTACCTGCATAATAAACAGAAAAAAAGCCTGCCCGGACCCACAGAAGTGAATCATAAAACCAATATCCTTATTGCACTGGTGGTTTTTATTCTGCTTTTGATCATCTTCCTACTATAAATCCTGTATAATCAATCTTCACCGATCAGCTGTAATGAAAGCTGGGGCAGGTTTGCTACAAGGAGTGATAAACATGTGCGGACGCTTTACCCTGACTTCTGAGATCGAAGAGGTTGCCCACAGATTCAATGCTTTTCCTCCGGATTTTTCCTATTCCCCCCGCTACAATATAGCGCCATCACAGTTAATACCGGTTGTAATGAAAGATCAACATGATCAAAACCAGATAAGATTAATGAAATGGGGTCTAATCCCTTTTTGGGCAAAAGATGCTTCCATCGGCAACCGCCTCATAAATGCCCGCATAGAAACCCTAACCGAAAAACCCGCTTTTCGAAAAGCCATCCGGCAAAACAGGTGCCTGATACCAGCCGATGGCTTTTACGAATGGTTAAAACTGGATCAAGGTAAGCAGCCTATGCGGATCAGACTGAAAAACCGGAAACTTTTTGCCATGGCGGGTATCTTTGATACCTGGGATGATCCAAAGGGGAAAAGAATAATATCCTGTAGCATCATTACCACGGAAGCCTCGGATTCTATCAGGCATATCCATATCCGAATGCCATTAATTCTTTCCCCGAACCAAGAAGTGGGATGGCTGTCACCTAATTTAAACGGCAAGGATCAAATCAATCAATTTTTATCTGCAATAACACCCCCAGACTTGGAAGCATATCCGGTAACAACTGCCGTTAATTCTCCACGCTATGATAATCCGGAACTGATTAAACCCGCTTAAATTAAAAAACCAACGGGATACCCGAGCTCAGTCTAGTATTTTTTATTATCATCAGCCTGCCCACAAGTAGGCCTTTAGTGAAATTGGTTTGCCAAAGGAGGAGTTATCATGACGATCCATAAAACCAGAGGCATACTATACAGAGTTGCAAAGTATTTGGGAGATATTCAGGCCATAAGCAGTGCCAATCCGGAAAAAGTAGCCAAAAGAGTAGGGCGCAGAATGACCGGAAAAGTGACCGGCAAAGCCATGAGAAAATTATTCAAATAAGTATTTAGAAGAAAATAATCCATTATCGGTCAAATAATTAACAGGGGGAATGGTCTTGGGTAACATAAAATATATTTATGGGCCACTACCTTCCAGGCGTCTTGGCCGTTCCTTGGGCATTAGTCCCATCCCCAGGAAAACGTGTAATTATTCATGTATATATTGCCAGCTGGGAAAGACTATTGACGGTACCCTAAAATAATATCCACCCGATCTTATTGACTACGCGTTTCTTTGGTAAAAAAGAGAAGTCTGACTGGAGAATGCTGATGGAATATATTTCTGCGAAAAAAAACGATAATAATGACCAAGATAATAGAATTTCAATTCCCGGTACCCGCTATTAGAAAGCGTTGGGTATAACGGACTCCCCGGAACTTATGTATCAGGATATATTGAAACCACAGGCGGTTTCGGAAGTGATATAGCTTTTAGGAAAGTGCAGGATCCGCGTTTAGATGAACGAATAGATGCAACCAACCAACCATTTTCTACGGCCGAGATGTTGAAAGAATGTTTGCGAATTGGCGCCAACCCGGTGCAACTTTCAAGGATACAACTAGGAGCTTGGACTTCACCCGACGAAAAAGGATATGGAAGCGGACCTTTATTTGGTGATTAGGTGGTACTTTTCCTTATGGTATCATGATAGATCCACTGACCGGCCAGCGCTTTGTAAATGAACTTAGCGACCGCAAAATTCTGGCCGAGGCAATATTGATACGAAACCGCCCGGTTATTGGTATTGCTGATCGTAGTGGGGTTGAAACTGCCGCTTGGGATTTATCCCGGGCTTTGCGAAAAGGTATAGTAAAAACCTTTGCATCAGTAGAGGAACTGGCACATAATCACAGCACAGAACCTCAATTATTAAAACCGACCTTGACCCGATATAAT
>NZ_SLKM01000262.1:0-5182 GCF_007134575.1 Natronospira sp. | reverse complement strand
ACCGGCCGTGCCATATTCGACAACATACGAAAATCCCTGCTGTTTATCCTCCCCACCAATGGCGGCCAGTCCCTGCTGATTCTGGCCGCGGTCATGCTGGGCATGGTGCTGCCGGTGACGCCGGTGCAGGTCTTGTGGGTGAACATGGTCACTGCGGTCACCCTGGCACTGGCGCTGGCATTCGAACCGGCGGAGGCGCGGATCATGGAACGACCGCCGCGACCACCCGGCGAGCCGGTGCTCACCCCCATGATCGTCTGGCGGGTAGTCTTCGTCTCCGGGCTCATCCTGGCCGCCACCCTGTGGGTGTTCAACTGGCACATGAGCACGGGGCTGGGCCTGGAGGCCGCGCGCACGGCGGCAGTCAACACGGTGGTGGCCTGCGAGATCTTCTACCTCTACAACTGCCGCCAGCTACATGAATCCATCTTTCGCAAGGGCGGGCTGCTGGGCAACCCCTGGGTGCCAGCGGCCATCGGCCTAGTGATTCTGTTGCAGGCGGCCTTCACCTTTCTGCCGCCCATGCAGGTGCTGTTTGGAACCCAGGCCCTGCCCTGGCAGAGCTGGGCGCTGATCCTGGCGGTCAGTCTACCCATTCTGTTCATCGTCGAGGCCGAAAAGATAATCATGCGCTGGCGTCTGTCTCAGGCAGCAGAGTGCAAGGCGGCTTGATCAAGATCAATCCCCAGCCCTGTGGAGTGACTAGACTGGGAGTTTGAGGAAACCCAAGGAGCAAGGCAGTGCGCTATCCCGGAGACTGGTTGAGCCTGGCGCTTGTTCTCATCCCCACCCTGCTGGCCGGACTGCTTGCCTGGCCGGGGGCGGCCGATGCCGGCCAATGGCTGGCCTATCTCGGGCGCCTGGCGGGGGTGGCCGGCCTCGCCTGCCTGCTGGCCGCCGCCATTCTCAGTGTGCGTATTCCCGGCTTCGACCGCCCCTTCGGTGGCCTGACCCGCTTGTGGCAGCAGCATCATTATCTCGGCCTGGGCGCCTTTCTGCTGCTCCTGCTGCATCCACCGCTGATGGCCCTGTCACGGCTGCCCTATGGCAAGCCTGCCATGCTGGAAGTGCTACTGCCACCGGCGGCCGACTGGGCCATGTGGGCCGGCTGGCTGGGCCTGATGGCCATGATGATCTTCCTCGCGCCCAGTTTTCAGTTCTTTGGCCGGCCCAACTACCAGCGCTGGAAGGCGCTCCACTTTCTCGCCGGTCTGGCACTAGTAGCAGGCCTGGTCCACACCCTGCCACTGACCCGCAGCCTGCCGACCCATCTCAGTCTCACGGTTTGGGGCGGACTGGGCGGCCTGGCGGTGCTGGTCTTTGCCTGGCGGGCTACCATTGCCCGACGAGTCCAGCGCCGGCCCTACCGGGTCAGCCGAGTGGAAACCCTGGCTGATCGCGTGGTGGAAATCAGCCTGCTCCCGCTGCGTGGTCGCCGCCTGGCTTTTGAACCCGGCCAGTTCATTTACTTCACGCCCCATGATTCAACGCTGGCCAACGGTCGCGGCGAGGAACACCCCTTCACGATCAGCTCGGCGCCAGAGGAGGAAGTGCTGAGAATCGCGGTCAAGGACCTGGGCGACGCCAGCCGCGCCCTGCAGTCCCTGCAGACCGACACCGAGGCGGACGTGGAAGGGCCTTACGGCCTGTTTTTCCCACCCGCCAGCCGCGAACGCCCTCAACTCTGGATCGGCGGCGGCATTGGTATCACCCCATTCGTCAGCGCCGCCGAACATATCCGCATGGGCGGCCACTGGGGTGACAGCTTCCTGATCAACTGCACCAATGACCCCTCGCGGGCCTATTATCACGACCAGCTTCAGGCTGCCGCGGAGGCTTCCAGCAATCTTCGTTGCCTGGATCATTTCTTCGAGACACACGGTGCACTGAATCGTGCCTTTGTTGTCGAACATTGTCCGGATGCGGCAGAGCGTGAGTGGTTCGTCTGCGGGCCGACTCCGCTGGTCCGCATAGCTCGCGATATTGCTCGTGAACTGGGTGTTCCCAAAACTTCATTTCATTCAGAGGAGTTTGATTTCCTATGAACAAACTTGCCTACACCGCATTCGTTGCTTTCTGGAGCGTCATCGGCACGCTTCTGGTCGTCGGGCTGATGGCACCTGATGCCGGTGCCGAAGGAAACGACGATGAGCTGCCCGTGATCAGCAAGGAAGAACTGGCCAAGCACGACAACCCGGATAGCTGCTGGAAGGCCATCCACGGCAAGGTCTATGACGTCACCGACTACATCCCCGACCACCCCACCCCGCCCTCAGTCATGTATGAGTGGTGTGGCAAGGAAAGCACAGAGGGCTGGGACACCAAGGGCTATGGCCGCCCCCATACCAAGGCCGCCGAAGCGATGCTTGAGGATATGCTGGTGGGACGGCTGGAAGACAGTGAGGAGTGAGGGGTAAGGAGTCAGGGGTGAGGAAAAGCGGGGCCTCGCGCGGAGACGCATAGACGCGGAGGAAATGTTTGGGTGGGGACCAGGGAGCCCCTGACTCCTCACCCCTAAGGACCCTCTGAATAGAGAGTCCTACCACTCAGCCCGGCCGCAGGTCCCAGCGCAGACTCAGGCTATACCAGTTAACGCTTTCATTGCCGAAGTCCTGGGCGGAACCGATGACGGAGTTGATCGTATCCACTTCCACGTCATCCCAGGCCCAGTCATTGCTGCGGAAGCGGTCGTGGTACCAGTTCCACTGCAGGCTGAGGCCGTCTCCGAGACGATGCTGACCGTTGAGTGACAGGGTACGGCCCCGGCTGCGAACCGAGGGGATTGGCTCAAGATCCAGGGCTGGGCCCGAGGCGATGGCGAACTCGCTGCGGCTGGCACTTTCCGCCCACTCAAAGCGCAACTTGAAATCACCCTCGTCCGGCTCCCACTCCAGGCCGCCCCCGAGAGTGGCAATGCGATCTTCATTGTCCATCCACCAATCACGATCCGGATCCTGGGACTCCACCTCCTTGGCAAAGCCACGGAAGCTGCGACTGCGTTGACGGGCGCGAATGCGGTCAAGGGACAGGAAGGTGTCGGTACTCCAGGCCGAGCTGAACTGCCAGACCAGATCCGAGGCCAGCCCCAGACTGCTGCCCTTTTCCAGGCCCAGTGGGGAGTTGCGGTAATTGTCCCGTGACCAGGCCGCGTCACTGCCAAAGTGAACACTGTCACTCAGGGTCCAGTCCCAGCGCATTCTTGCTCGGGTCTGATTGCGGTCGGCGAGATTGTAGCGACGGAGCAGGGGGTGGTTGTCGAAACGAACCGCCTCAGCCACACCGTCGGTATAGACCTCGGTCCGGGTGAGAAAGTAGACGGCGGTGGCATCGTAGTCATCCACGCTGCGCCGTGCCCGCTGGGCCTCCATGGACAAGGCATGGTTGTCACCCAGGCGCTGGCGCAGACCCAGGGTGAAGCGATCTTCCTCGGTTCGACCCACCTCGGAAAAATCACGGTCAATACGCTCACGCCGCCAGGCCCCGTGCACCTGTCCACCGCCATCAAGACGCCAGGCCATGCGTGTTTCCAGATGCTGCTCGGTAAAACTCACCGGCAGATTCAGACGAGCCCGGGAATGGGCCTCACCACTGTTCTGATTGACCGCGTCACCGCCGATGTAATTGAACACATCCACCGGTGTGCGATTGTCACGATCTTCGTAGCGATGACGGATATCCACCCGCAGTCGATTCATGGGCCGCCAATTCAGGCGCGTGGCGACACGAAGCAGGTCAATCCGCCCTTCCAGGCTGTCTCTCGGCAGGGCCTCATCCACGTCGAGGTTGGGGTTGATGGTGTAGCCGAGGAAGTCCTCGTCCTGCTCACTGCGCCCGATCTGCAGGTCGCTGGACAGTCGCAGGGTGGGCGAGAAGACATAGCCCAGGCCGACGCGCCACTGGTGACTCTCATTGTCCGGCATCAGGCCCAGGTGTCCCTGCCCATCCGGATAGGAGACCCCCGGCGCCCAGCCGCCGACGCCGGCGAAGGGGTTGTCGAAACGCAGCATGTTATTGCCGCCGTCGAACAGGGACAGAAAGTAGCTGGCCTCCAGGTGAAAGGCATCACGCTGATAACGAAGCCCCAGCTCGGCCTCCCGGGTGGTGTAGTCAACCGGGGCGGGCACCAGTGCCGCGCGGGAGTTGCCACCGGTACTGCCAATCACCGCCGCCACCGGCCGGGTGCCGGTACGGCGATGCTCACGGACATCACCGTGCAGCTGCCAGTGCCGGGACAGGCGACGTTCATGAGCCAGCTGCATGCTGCGCCGTAGCTGTTCATAGGCTGCCGAACGCAGGGACTCGGTCAATCGCTCCATGCCGCCGGTTCCCGGCGCACCGACCCAGTCCTCGGGCAATCCCAGTTGATAGCCGCCCGCGCCCAGAAAGGGGGTCCGACCGTCCCCCAGCCGGCGCGGCAGTTCGCGGAAATTGAAACGCGTGCGATGTTCACCCTGGCGGTTGTAATCCAGGTCCAGTCGGGTGATACCCGGCCCGGGCTGTTCCGCCGCCAGGAACAGGGACGCAGGCTCTTTGGCATCCGTCAGGGTACGCCAGTCCATGCGAAAACCACCAATACCACGCAGACCCTCACCGCTCAGATTGTCACTGCGCCCCATGCCATCGACCTGCCCTGTCTGAACACCGAGGCCCAGGTCCAGATGGAGTTCATGCCACTGACCGGTTTCGGCCTCTTCCGTCTGCTCACCGGTCTCGGCCATCGCGACCCCTGCCGCCAACAGGCAGAAGGGAACCAGGCCCTTGGCGGCAAACCGTCGCCGACTCATCGGGTCTGCCCCGCACCCGAGGGATGGTTGGAGCCATGAACATCGGTATGACAGTTCATGCAATTGCGCTGCAGCATGGAAGCCGATGCGCCCTGGGGCGGAACGCCACTGCCATCCGGCGCCGTGCTGGGATGGAAAGCGGCCGAGTGGCACTGCTGACAGAGTTGAGGCGCCCGCGTCTTGAGCAGATTGTCATGTACCGAACCATGGGGTTCATGGCAGTTACTGCAACTCTCTCGAACCGGCGGATGCTCCCAAAGGACCGGGCCACGGAACTCGGCATGGCAGCCGTAGCAGGTTTCGTTCAGAGAGGCCGCCACCAGCTCCCCTTCGCTGGGACTGCCGTGAGCTGCATGGCAGTCCATGCAGCTCATTTGCCCCGCCCGCATGGGATGGGT
>NZ_SLKM01000243.1:0-5190 GCF_007134575.1 Natronospira sp. | reverse complement strand
TTTTCCTTGATGACATCGAACATTCGACACAGCTCTTCATCCTTGTCTGAAAGCAGATGGAAGGGGAAACCCTGTTTGCTTCGGAAATTCTCATGGGCCTTCAGCCCGTCCCGGGAAACCCCCAGAATATCGGTATTGACGGCCTGAAATTCCTGGTGGAGGGCGCTGAAGTCCCGGCCTTCCGTGGTGCAGCCCGGGGTACTGTCCTTGGGGTAGAAGTAAAGCACCAGTTTTCGGCCGCGGAAATCCGAGAGGCCCAGGTCCTGGTCTCCGGTGGCGGGCAGGCTGAAATCGGGGACCTTCTTGCCAATACTGACGGTAGTCATTATTGCTCCTTGTTCATTTACTGATATCGGGATTCAATGCTTTATGGGCTCCATCAGCCCATCCAGATTCAGGCGGTCGCAGAGCTCCATGAAATGATCCCTGACCAGGGTCAGGGGCTGAGCGTCCGGGATGTGGACAGTCATCTGAATGGTCGCCATTGGGGTGTCGGTGTGGTCGGAGACATAACTCTGGGTGACCACCTCCGCCACCTCTACCTCATATTCGCTGAAAAAGCTCAACAGCTCAGTCAGGGTGCCGGTACGATCCCGCGCCACGATATCCACGGTGTAGGGCAGGCGATGGCTCCTCTCCGGACGCGATTCGATGCGTCGCAACTGCAGGTCCAGATCCAGCTCCCGACGCAGGCGCTCCGCTGATGCCTCGAGCCGGGCCAGGGTGTCCCAGCTGCCTGTCAGCCTGGCCACGAAGAGCACATGACCGTCGATCAGGGAGCAGCGGCTGTGGCTGACATTGCAGCCGCTCTGGCTGATATGGCGGGTCAGCCCCTCAAGCAGGCCGGGCCGATTGCTGCCCAGGGCAGAGATAATCAGTGACTGATTCATTGTCCCGTTCTTTCCGATGTGGTTGAGCCGGGGGGCAGTAATGCCGCCGGTCTGCGTTTCAGTCTAACCCGAGCCCGAGGGGCTGAAAACTGCCCAATTGGCCCCGCCGAACAGGATTGGATCAGCTTTGGCTTTTCAGCAGGCCGGACAGTGGGTAAACTGGCGCTTTTTGTGCCGGTAGCAGCGACGGGTTCCGTCCCGGCGGGCCTGCCGGCCCCGTCAGGCGCCTTTCGGCGTCTGCTCTCACAGCTACCGGTTGTCCGGGGCAGGGTCGTGGCCGCGGGAACCGGTTCGTCCGGCAGTTGTCCTGTCCTTTCGGGAATACGCAGGAGTGCAGTGATGTTCGGCGGAAGCATGGTGGCTCTGGTCACTCCGATGAAGTCGGATGGTGCCCTGGATTTCGAGGCCCTTGAGCGCCTGATCGAATTCCACGTCGATGCCGGCACCCGGGCCTTGGTGGTGGCCGGGACCACAGGCGAATCCCCGACGCTGGAAACCGACGAGCACGCCGATCTGATTGGAGAAGCTGTCCGTCTGTCGGCGGGGCGGGTGCCGGTTATCGCAGGCACCGGGTCCAATTCCACCGCCCAGACACTTCACCTGACCCGCAAGGTGGAAGCAATGGGCGTTGATGGGTTCCTGCTGGTGGTGCCGTATTACAACAAGCCCAGCCAGGAGGGGCTCTATCGGCATTTCAGCACGGTGGCGCGGGCAGTGGAAAAGCCGGTGGTGCTCTACAACGTCCCGGGACGAACCAGCTGTGATCTGCTGCCGGAAACGGTGGCCCGACTCGCGGAACTGGATACGGTCGTGGGTCTGAAGGAAGCCACCGGCGACATGCAGCGCCTTCAGGCGCTCCGTGAGCTCTGTGGCGATGAAATCGAGCTCTACAGTGGCGATGATGCCACGGCAATGGATTTCATCCTTGGGGGTGGAATTGGTGATGTATCGGTCACCGCCAATGTAGCACCTGAGCAGATGCAGGCCCTGTGTGATGCCGCCCGCAGTGGCGACCGGGAAAAGGCGGCGGAAATCAATAACCGCCTGATGCCGCTGCATCGGGAGCTCTTTGTGGAATGTAACCCGGTGCCGGTCAAGTGGGCGCTGGCGGAGATGGGCCTGATTCAGCCCGGTATCCGCTTGCCGCTGGTTCCGCTGGCCGAGGAACACCACGAACGTGTGCGGGCGGCCCTCAGGCACGCCGGCATTCTCGACTGAATACCCTATAGATCAGGAATACGCTGCTTCATGTCAACGCTATCTCCGCTTTACCCATCCAGCCTGTCCTACCGGCAGCTTCGGCTGCTGATCATCCTGCTGACCCCCGTGGTCGTGGCCGCCTGTGCTACCCCCATGCACTGTGATGAGCAGGCTGGCGAAGCCTATATGGACCCGCGCATTGGCGAGCCCTTGCTCGACGAAGACGGTGAACCCATTCCGGGCAGTGAACGCTTCCGGGTTCCGGGGGAGGAAACCGCCCGAAGCGGTCATGCCAATCCCTGTCTGGCCATGGCCCCGCGCCTGGTGGAACCGCCCGTGCCGCCGGCCCGTGAAGTCGAGGAAGGGGCATCCTTTGCCGATGTGCGCTATCGCCTCGAAGTGGTCGATGAGGATGGTTTCTCCGACAACGCCGAAGCGTCCACCTTCCGGCTCCGTGTGCGCGGCACCACGCCGCGGGTGGGGGGCTTCGATGCCGGCCTGGCCTTCCAGACCTTGCAGATTGTTGGCGAGCCCCGTTTTGAAGACACCACGGATCGGCCGGGTAACTTCCCCACTGTGCGCGACCCGAAGGATACGGCCGTGTCCGAGGGCTGGGGTCGTTTCGTCAGTCGTGAAGACACCTTCGAGGTCAAGTTGGGCCGCCAGGCCATCCGGCATGACAATGAACGTTTCATTGGCAGCGATTCATTCCGGCAGTTGGAGCAGACATTCAATGCCTTTGGGCTGCGGATCGGTACCGGTGAGCGGGCGCGCTTCCTGGGTCAGTACATTGACCGAATCAATACCGTGCTCGGCCCCAATCATCCCGACGGCCTGGGCCGGATTGACAGCCGCGCGGCGGTTCTGGACCTGGATACCCGAATCGGCGACAACCGGATGGGCATCTACTTCCACAACCTGCGTTTTGACGAAGACGAATGGGAGTCACATCGAAATTATGGCCTGCGTCTGACCGGCCCGGTGCCGTGGACGGAAACCTTCAGCTATCGCCTGGAAGCTGCCGTGCAGCAAGGCGTGCGGGGTGAAGGCCCGGATGATGATCTCGGCTACCAGCACGTCAAGCTGAAACAGGAACTGGATGACTGGAGCTGGTATGTGGGCCGTGAGCGCCTGGGTGGTGATCGGGAATGGGCCTTCCAGACCCCCCTGGCAAGCCTGCATGAGTTCAACGGCAAGGCTGACCGCTTCCTGGTCACGCCCGAGTTCGGTCTCATTGACGTCTACGCCGGCGTTGGATTCCAGCGCTGGGGTTGGGATTTTGATTCCCGCTTCCACCAGTTCCAGGTCGATCAGGGCAGTGGCCGCTACGGCGAGGAGCTGAGCCTGGGCGCCGGACGCGAGCTCTGGGGCCCCCTGCGACTGAATCTGGGCCTGAGTCACTACATGGGCGAGGATCCGGACTTTTACCCGGGTGACGAGTACGCCGCAGACCGTACCCGCGCCTGGTTCAGTGTCTCTGCCCGTTTCGAGCCCTGACTAGACGGGGCCGCCTGGCGGCGGCCCCTCCCTTGAGCAGGAAGGGATGAATCGGTTATGATGGCGCGCTTCCGCGGCGCGGAATAGCAAGTCCCGGAGAGGTGTCCGAGCGGTCGAAGGAGCACGCCTGGAAAGCGTGTGTGCGCTACCCGCGTACCGAGGGTTCGAATCCCTCCCTCTCCGCCATTTTTTGATGGGCCACCGATTGAGCGGTGGCTGTCTTGGCGGATTGAAGCACTGATTCGAACGCGATAGAGGGTTCGACAAATGCGTAAGGAACGTATTTGAGCATTCGCCTTGGGCGAATGCCCCGGAGCGAAGCGGAGGGCGGAGCGCAGGGATGCGCGGAGTCATCCCTCCCTCTCCGCCATTTTTTGATGGGCCACCGAGTCATCGGTGGCTCTTCTGTTTTCGGGCGGCAGCGCCCTTGCCATGTCAATGGTGGTCCGTGCCGGCTCTCCCGCGACGGCCAGCCGCAAACCCCGTCAGGCCCGGAAGGGAGCAGCGGTAGCGGTGACGCCGGGTGCCGGGAATCTGCCGGTGCGGGCCGCCACCCTTTTCGCTCTTTCCCTCACTCACACGCTCCAGTGCCGGGGCCTGCCTGTGATAGAGTAATCGGCCTCATTTCCGCTGGAATCCGTACGCCATGAGCTATCAGGTCCTGGCCCGAAAGTATCGTCCCGCCAGTTTTGCCGAGTTGTCCGGTCAGGAGCATGTACTGCGTGCCCTGGTGAACGCTCTGGACAATGACCGCCTTCACCATGCCTTCCTGTTCACCGGGACCCGCGGCGTGGGCAAGACCACCATTGCGCGGATTCTCGCCAAGTCACTGAACTGCGAGCAGGGCATCAGTTCCACCCCTTGTGGTGAATGCAGCGCCTGCACGGAGATTGCCGAAGGGCGTTTCGTGGATCTGATCGAGGTGGATGCGGCCTCCCGCACCCGGGTGGATGACACGCGCGAGTTGCTCGACAATGTCCAGTATGCTCCCACTCGCGGGCGCTACAAGGTCTATCTCATTGACGAAGTCCACATGCTCTCGGCCCACTCCTTCAACGCCCTGTTGAAGACCCTTGAAGAGCCGCCGCCCCATGTGAAGTTCCTGCTGGCAACCACCGATCCGCAGAAATTGCCGGTGACGGTTCTGTCCCGTTGCCTGCAATTCAATCTCAAGCGTCTGCCGGCGGCCGTCATTCGTGATCAACTGGAACGGATTCTCAAGTCCGAGTCTCTACAGGGCGAGGCGCCGGCCCTGGATTTGATCGCGCGCGCGGCCGATGGCTCCATGCGCGATGCCCTCAGTCTTCTTGATCAGGCCATCGCTTTCGGTGGGGGCCAATTGGGCGAGAGTGATGTTCGCGCCATGCTGGGCACGGTGGAAAGGGATGATGTTCTTCGCATTCTGGAAGCCCTTGCCGAGCGGCGTGCAGAGGCATTGCTTGACGCGGTGGCCGAGCTGGACACACGGGCGCCAGACTATCTCAGTGTCCTGGATGAGCTGGCCACGGCTCTCCAGCGCATGGCGGTGCTGCAGATGGTGGCTGAGGCAGGTCAGGAATGGGAGGACCGTGAGCGCCTGCTGTCATTGTCTGAGAGACTCAGT
>NZ_SLKM01000263.1:0-5257 GCF_007134575.1 Natronospira sp. | reverse complement strand
GCGCCCAAGACCCTGTCTCGACTGGTGGACATGGGGGTGCAGCCCTATGCCATTGCCAGCTCCGTGACCCTGATCATCGCTCAGCGCCTGGGGCGCCGTCTGTGCAGCAATTGCAAGAAACCGGTGGACATCCCCAAGGAGGCCTTGCTGCGGGCAGGGTTCAGCGAGAAAGAGGTGGATGATGGTCTCAAGCCCCTGGGCCCGGTGGGCTGTGAGCAATGCAATGAAGGCTACAAGGGCCGGGTGGGGATCTACCAGGTGATGCCGGTCACCGAGAACATCGGTCGGATCATCATGGAAGGCGGCAACTCCATGGACATTGCCAAGGTGGCCGAGGAGGATGGTGTCCAGGATCTGCGCCGTTCCGGGCTGAACCGGGTGGCAGACGGCACCACCAGTCTGGACGAAATCATCCGCGTGACCACCGATTAAGACAGACCGTCAGAACATGGGAAGCCATTCCCGGAAAACTGTTATGCTGTGTGAGCAAGACCCACGACCGTCCCCCAGCCGGGGCGGCTCAGCCTGTACGGGGAAGATGTGATGGCCAAGGCAGCGAGCAAGACCAAGCCCAAGAAGGAGTACAAGTTCAAGTGGGAGGGCACGGACCAGAAGGGCAACAAGGTGTCCGGCACCACCACGGCGGGCTCCGAGGCGGCTGTCAAGCAGGAGGTGCGCCAAAAGGGCATCATCCCCGCCAAGGTACGTCGGGAGAGCGCCCTGGCCGGGATTGGCAAGGGCAAGAAGGTGAGCGCTGCCGACATTGCCATCTTCTCTCGCCAGATGGCCACCATGATGAGTTCCGGGGTGCCCCTGGTGCAGTCCTTCGAAATCGTCGGACGAGGCAGTGACAACCCGAAATTCCGGGACTTGATGCAAGCCATTCGCGAGGACATCGAAGCCGGCACCAACCTGGCCGACGCCCTCGCCAAGCACCCCCAGCACTTCGACAAGCTCTACATCAATCTGGTCCGTTCCGGTGAGCAGTCCGGTGCCCTCGAGGCGCTGCTGGACAAGATTGCCACCTACAAGGAAAAGACCGAAGCCCTCAAGGCCAAGATCAAGAAGGCCCTGTTCTACCCGGCCGCGGTCATGGTCGTGGCCATCATCGTCACGATTATTCTGCTGATCTACGTGGTGCCCCAGTTCGAGGATCTGTTTGGTGGCTTCGGCGCCGATCTGCCCGCTTTCACCCGGATGGTGCTGGATCTCTCGGAGTTCGTTCAGACCCGGGGGTGGATGATACTGATTGGGGTTGTTGCGGTAATCAGTGCCCTCATTACTTTGAAAAAGCGCAGCCCGGCCTTTCAGCGCCTGATTGACCGCATGGTCCTCAAGATCCCCCAGCTCGGCCCCATCATGCAGGATGCGGCCGTGGCGCGCTTCTCCCGCACCCTGGCGACCATGTTCAGTGCCGGTGTGCCGCTGGTGGAAGCATTGGAATCAGTGGCGGGGGCCACCGGTAATGTGGTCTATGAGGAAGCCATTCTCAAGATGCGGGATCAGGTCGCCACCGGCCAGCAGCTCAATGTGGCCATGAATGAGGTCGACCTCTTCCCCAACATGGTGACCCAGATGATCTCCATTGGTGAGGAGGCCGGTTCCATCGACACCATGGCCTCCAAGGTCGCGGATATCTACGAGGAGCGGGTGGACAATGCCGTTGACGCCCTCTCCAGTCTTTTGGAGCCGCTCATCATGGCGGTTCTCGGTGTCCTCGTGGGTGGTCTGGTGCTTGCCATGTACCTGCCGATCTTCCAGATGGGCTCCGTCGTTTAAGGGAAGTTCCCAGTGAACAGTTCCCAGTGAACAGTGGGGTCGCGGCCGCTAGAATGCTGTGAAACTCCGGCTGAAGCCGCACAAGACGCTGCCCACAGGTGGCAACTGCCTGGCAGAAAGCTGTAGGCTTTTCGGCTGGCACGGCCGGCTGTTCACTGGGAACTGTTCACTGGGAACTCTTTTATGATCGAATTTCTGTCTGCCTTTCGAGCCGAATTCACATGGGTATTCTGGTTCGGGGTGGTTGCCTTTGGCTTGATTGTCGGCAGTTTCATCAATGTGGTGATCCATCGCCTGCCCATCATGATGATGCAGGGCTGGCAGAGGGAATGTGCCGAACTCCTGCAGTGCCCTGACAAGGCCCCCACCGAGTCCGACCGCTATGACCTGGTCAAACCGCGCTCGGCCTGCCCGGGCTGTGGCCGCATGATAAAGGCCTGGGAGAACATCCCGGTGATCAGTTTCCTCCTGCTGCGGGCCCGCTGCCCGGGCTGCGGCATGCGCATTTCCCTGCGTTACCCCCTGGTCGAGATTCTGGTGGCGGTGCTTACCACCGGCGTTATTCTGGCCTTCGGTCTCAGTCTCCACAGCCTGGCCATGCTGCCCCTGGTCTGGGCCCTGGTGGCCATGAGCTTCATCGATCTGGAGCACCAGTTACTGCCTGATCAGCTCACCCTGCCCCTGCTGTGGCTGGGGCTGGTGATCAGCCTCCATCCCAGTGCGCCACTGGATCCCGGCCAGGCAGTGATCGGCGCCGCAGTGGGTTATCTCTCCCTTTGGTCGGTCTACCACCTCTTTCGCCTGCTCACCGGCAAGGAAGGCATGGGCTATGGCGATTTCAAGCTCATGGGCCTGCTCGGCGCCTGGATGGGCTGGACGGTGATTCCCCTGGTGGTATTGCTGGGATCCGGGCTGGGGGTGCTGGCGGCCATTGGCATGGCCCTGGCGGGACGGACCGTACGTGACCGGCCCATGCCTTTCGGGCCCTATCTGGCTGGCGCCGGACTGGTCGCCCTGCTCTGGGGCGATGCCATCATCAGCGGCTATCTGCGTTTCTCGGGCATCTAGGCTCGAATCCGGGACATGGCCACAAACGGACAGAAGCAGCCCCCCTTGTGGATTGCCCTGACCGGCGGCGCCGGCAGCGGGAAGTCGGCGGTGGCGGATCATTTGCGCTCCCTGGGTGTGACCGTCGTCGACACCGATCAACTGGCCCGGGAAGTGGTGGCGCCGGGTGAAGCAGGCCTGGCCGCGGTGGTGGCCGCCTTTGGTGATCAACTCTTGACCGCGGATGGTGAACTGGACCGCCGACGACTGCGGGAGCAGATCCTTGCCGATGACAATACACGCCATCGGCTGGAAAGCATTCTTCACCCCTTGATCATGGAGCGCCTGACAAGACAGCTGGCACAGGCCGAGGGACCCTATGCCGTGGCCGAAATTCCGCTGCTGGTGGAATCCGGGCAGCAGGAACATTTCGATCGCGTGATTACCGTGGAAGCCCCCATGGCCGAGCGGATACAGCGGCTGATGCAGCGCGATCAGGTGGATGAGTCGGCGGCCCGCCGTCTGATTGCCGCCCAGGCGGATGAGTCGGCACGACGGGCCATCGCCGACCAGGTCATCGAGAATGATCAGGATCTGGCTGCCCTGAAAGAGCGGGTCGAGGCACTCCATCAAGAACTGTTGTCATCAAGACTTTAAAAACTTCCCCCGCTCCGGGAGAATACCCGCGCATGAGCGCCGGCAGCAGTCATTCACGCATTGTTTTCGAACAGCCCTTCAGCGAACAGATCCGGACCTTTCTGCGTCTGGAACACCTGTTTCGCCGGGCCCGTCATGGCCTGTCACGCCAATCACCCTGGGATAGCCTGAGCGGCGCCGAGACCGTGCTGGAGATCCTGGCCCTGCTGGGCCGCGGCGATGTTCGCCGCGCCCTCCTAAAGGAAACCGATCGCATCAGCCAGGCCCTGCAGGATTACAGTCATCGGGACGGCGTGGACGAGACACGTCTGGCGGGGGTACTCGAGGAACTTCGTACCGTTCGGGAGAACCTGGGCCGGGACCAGATATCCCCGGATCGGCCACTGCGTGAAAATGATTTCCTGGCCATGATCCAGCAGCGGCTGAGCATCCCGGGCGGCACCTGCGGCTTTGACCTGCCCCGCCTGCATGCCTGGCTCGAACTGGCCGCCGATCAACGCAAGCCCGAGCTGGCCGGTTGGCTGGACCAGCTCAGCCCGCTGGAGGACGCGGTGCGGGAGCTGCTGCAATTGATCCGTGGCAGTGCGGTGGAACAGCCGGAGTTGGCGAAGCGGGGGTTCTACATGCAGTCTCCCAGCGGTAGCCAGGACTGTCGGATGGTTCGGGTGGTGGTCCGGGAGGCCGGACTCTACCCGGAGATCAGCGGCAACCGGCATCGTTTCACTGTCCGCTTTCTTAAATTGGGCGAGCTTGCAGGCCAGGCCGAACCGGTGGCGGAGGATGTCAGCTTCGGACTCGCCCTTTGCCAACTTTGAATGGAGCCCCATGAGCAAGACGCAACGCCCCCTGGAAGTCGCCTGCCCCCAGTGCAGCAAGAAGGTCGTGTGGAGCGAGAAGAACCCCGACCGGCCCTTCTGCAGCGAGCGCTGCCGCCTGCTCGATCTCGGCGCCTGGGCCGACGGCACCCGCCGCATCGCCGGCGAGCCCGCCATGGATGAGACAGAGATCGACGAGATGATCATGCGCGCCGAGCGTGGAATGCAGGACCGGGAGGGTTGAAATGAGAACCACCTATGACGAAGCAGACGATATCCTGGTGCTCCACCTGGCAGACAAGCCGATCGTGAAGGAGGCCTCCCAAGACTGGAATACCCATGTCAGCTACGCCGAAGATGGCTCCATAGTGGAAGTCGTGATTCTGGAAGCATCCAAACAGGGCGCCTGGCCTCTTCTCAAGAGTGCTGCCGCGTGATTTCTCGTTGAGCACCATGCCACGCCCCGAGTACCGCCTGCTGGCCGAACTGGAGGCTGCCTTCGATGCACTGATCGAAGCCGGCGAGGCTGTGGCGGCGGCCTACCATCGGGCACCCACCGCCTGCTGGATCTTCGGTGAGCCGGAACCGGTGAGCGCCGAGCGCGCCGAGGCCTGGCTGCGCAACGCCCTTATGGATGTGTGGTATCAGGATGGCCAGGACGGCCGCGCCACACGCACCCACATCGGGCTGGTGGCCGCCGGCGAAGCGATGATGGAAGCCGCTATACGGGCCAATGCCGCCAAGACGGACTTCGCCGCCCTGCTCGCCCGTATCAAGGAGAGCGAACCCGAACTGATTCCCGAGGCGAAGGCTGTACTGCCCTTCCGTCATCCGGAACTGCACGACCACCTGCGCGGCCAGGGGCTGGCACGGGTGCACCTCAAGCAGTGCTGGCGAGCGATTCCCATCGCCGAGGCCCCACTGGCCCGGGTTCGGCTGGCATGGTACTCGAGCGGGCG
>NZ_SLKM01000247.1:0-5258 GCF_007134575.1 Natronospira sp. | reverse complement strand
TCACCGACCCCGTCGATGTATTCGCTCATCCCTTCTGGGATCGGGTGCGCGACCAGGTTGCCGACAAGGCGATGGACATGCGCCGGCAGGGTTTCTTCGGCGCCGCCATGCTGCCCATGGACGAGCTGGAATACACCGGCATCACCACCACCCTGGATGGTCTGGACGATCGTTTCCACGTTCGTCCGGATGGGCCGGAACCACTCCGTCAGGCCTTCTGAGCCGACCCGACGATGGCCTGAGCCGGCAGCAACACAGTCGGCCGGGGCTGCCCGCCCCGGCCGACTGGCATCCATCATATTTTCCTGATAAACTCCCTGTTTTGATCTAGAATGCTGGGTATCCGTTGCTCCCCATGGATTCGGAGGGCCGTCCATGGCGCAAGACGCTTCCCAGCCACATCAGACCGATCTGGATCAGCTGCTGCAGGCATTACCGGTTCTGGTGGCCCATATCAGCTCCGATTTCGAGATCCTATACGCCAATCATGGCTACCGAGACTGGTTCGGACTAGATCCAGCAGCCCAGTACGGCAAGCATCTCAAGGATGTCATTGGACGCCAGGCCTTCCGAGTCCTGCTACCCCATTTCAATCAGGCCCTGGCCGGCGAGCGTGCGGAATTCCACGGCGAAGTTCCCTATGTCCGCGGTGGTCCCCGGTTCATTCACGGAACCTATATTCCTAGCCACGACGACAGCGGACGTATCAACGGTTTTTATATCCTGTCGGTGGACCTCAGTCGTGAGCAGGCGCTGGAACGGCAATTGACCAGTACCACCCGCCGCGCCGAAACCATCATCAACACCGCCATGGATGGCATCATCACCATTGACGAAACCGGCACAGTGCATAGCTTCAATCCGGCTGCGGAGCGGATATTCGGCTATGGAGCCGGCGAGGTGATCGGCCAGAACATAAGGATGCTGATGGCAGGGCGAGACCACGACCACCATGATCAATACCTTGCAAACTACCTCAAGACCGGAGAGGCCCGCATCATTGGCATTGGTCGAGAGGTATGCGGCCGCCGCCGCGATGGCACACTCATCGACCTGTTGCTGTCGGTCGCGAAATTCGAAGAGGCTGGCCGGCGCATGTTCGTCGGCTTCACCCATGATCTCACCGAACGAAACCGGGCCCGGCTTGAGGCACAAAGGAATCTGGATCAACTCGCTCACCTGAACCGTGTCAATGGATTGGGTGAACTCGCCGCCAGCCTGGCCCACGAAATTCGCCAGCCACTGATGGCTATCCAGGCCTCGGCCCATACCATCTACCATAGCCAGGGCAGCAAGGACCAAGAACGCGCGTTCAATGAGGCCCTGAAGCGTATTGAACGCCAAAGCAGTCGGGCTAATGACATTCTCAAGCAACTAACCGCCTTTCTCCGGAAAACGGATGACAGCCCTGGTGAACAAGTCGACATTGCTTCCCTGGTTCGTGAGGTATTTGGGCTACTGGATCCCGACGCTCGCATGACGCAGGTGCGCGTCGAACTGGAAGCACCCGATCAACCCTGCCTTGTCACGGCCAACCGCGTGCAGCTCCAACAGGTCTTGTTCAACCTCATCAGCAATGCTCTGGATGCCATGGAAGTTATATCCACACCACATACCATTCGCATCCGCATTCATCAGCTTGATGGGAGGGACACCTGCCATGTGGAGGTCATGGATTCCGGTCCAGGCCTGGACGAGATGACCATGGATAAACTCTTTGATCCTTTTTTTACCACCAAGGTCCACGGCCTGGGCCAGGGCCTGCCCATCTGTCGTTCCATTATCCGTCGCCACGGAGGTGAACTTGAAGCAGGCAACCATCCTGAGGGAGGCGCCCACTTCCGCTTCACCCTGCCGCTGTCGGGAGATCAGCATGCGCGAGACTGACGGCACAGTCATCATCATTGATGATGATGTGGATGTGCGAGAATCGCTGGCAGCGACCCTGTCAGCCGAAGGCATAAGAACGCGATGCCACGCTTCGGGGGCATCCCTGCTCAGGCAGCCATTGCCCGATGGGCCGGCCTGCTTGCTATTGGACCTTCGGTTACCGGAGGAGAGCGGCATCCAGATTCAGGAGAAACTGCAGGCCAACAATTCCCGGCTTCCGGTTATTTTCCTCAGCGGACAGGCCGATGTGCCCTCGGCCGTCACTGCTCTCAAGCATGGTGCCTTCGATTTTTTGGAAAAAGGCAGCTTCACCCCCCAGCAATTGGTCTCACTGATAAGCGATGCACTGCTACAACACAAGCAGGAACTTGAACAGCAGGAACGTCAGGCGATAAAGCGAAGTCAGTTGGCAGAACTCACTCCCAGGGAGCGCCAGGTTTCCCGGCAGGTTGCCGATGGCAAGGCCAACAAGGTGGTGGCGGTGGAATTGGGAATCAGCGAAAGAACGGTGGAAGTCCATCGGCATAACCTCATGCAAAAGCTGGACCTTCGTTCAGTTGCTCGGTTGGCGAAGTTCGTGGGTGAATTCGACGAACTGAAACCGGATTGAAGATTACCCTCCGTGGCTTCCCGAGCCCAGGCCTGATCATGCTGGAATCCTCTTTCTGTTGACGCCGGTCACCACCTGATTGGTGTAGACCAGGTTAACTTGAAGGAGCCCATCCAATCAGATCTCAGAGCGACCAATGAAACCACAAATACACATCGTTGATGATGATGCAGATGTTCGCGCCAGTATGAGTGGCCTTCTTTCAAACCTCGGCTGGGTGGTAAAAACCTTCAGTTCCGCCTTTGCTTTCCTCCGTACCGAGCCCCATGAAAACACCAATCTTGCCTGTCTTATTCTGGACCTGGAGATGCCGATCATGAACGGCGCCGAATTACAGGCAACCCTGAAGTGGCAATCGGTCGACTTTCCGACCATTGTAATGACCGCCAACCCGGAATCCGTCCTGTCTCAACGGGCCCGGGCTGAGGGCGCCTGCGCAGTCCTCCAGAAACCGTGCGATATGAACAAGTTGGTCACCCATATTCATGCCGCTACCGCATCACTAGGGGAAAATACCTAGTGGTAACCCCCTATGGGCGAAGGAATCATTCCGGCCTAAGCTTTTCTCCTGCGGTATAGGAATATGCCAACCTCACGGAGAATCAGCATGCAGGCGACCATCGAAAATACCGGACTGTTCAGTTCCCGTTTACTGCCGGGTGAATCGGCCACAGGCCGGACACCCCCCCCCAAGGCCCGCCTCTCACGGATACAATCACATCCTTCGTCGGGGCGAGCACCTGTTTCGTACCGGAGATCAAGTAGATCGCGTTTATCGGGTGGTGGGCGGCATATTGAAAAGTTATTTCATCCATGAGGATGGTGATGAGCAGGTCATCGGTTTTCACCTGCCCGGTGACCTGATCGGTTGCGATTGCCTAGCGGACGAGCTCGCCGCCTTCTCCGTGGTGGCCCTCGATACATCCAGCGTCCAACGGCTGCCACACCACGAAGGGGATGGTGTGCCCTGCCTGGACCAGAACCAGCACAAGATGATGCTGAGCTGGATGCAGGAGGAAATCCTCCGCCTGGCGCGCTTGCTACACATGGAACGAGGGGGCACCGATCCTCGCCTGGCCCGATTCCTGCTCGATTTCTCCGAAGCCCAGCGACGCCGCGGATTCAGTGCCCGAGAGTTTCACCTACCCATGGGGCGCCGGGATCTGGCCCGCTACATCGGACTGGCGCCGGAAACCGTGTCTCGAATTTTCAGCCGGCTGCGAGCACGCGGTGTACTGGCCGTTGCGAACAACCATGTCCGCATACTGGATCATGCCGCCTTGGAACAGGTCGCCCGTGGTCACAGCGACAACAGCGCCACTCCCCTGGCTGGATGATACCTGACTGGCTGATAACGAACTGGCACCCGTAAGGCATGAATTGAAGGGCCATTGACCCAGATCAAACACATTCCTTTCCACTCTGGGTAGTTTGAATCCAGCACATCGACACCTGGGAGGTGTCCTCATGTCTGGATCGACGGCACCGAGCCGTAAGCGGCAGGACCCAGACCCACAGGCTTTTTCCTGGGCCGAGGCTCGTGCCCGTCTGAGTGACCTGGGTGAGGGCCGGATCAATCTTGCCTTCGAAGCCCTGGATCGGCACACGGACGATCCCGCCGCCGAACGGACGGCCTTGCGCTTTCTGGCCCGCGACAGTCTTGAGGCGCGGGATATCAGCTACCGCGCCCTCAATGAACGCGCCAATCGTTTTGCCAATGTGCTTGATGAACTGGGTATCCGGCCGGGCGAGCGGGTCTACGGCCTGTCCCAGCGCATTCCGGATCTGTACGCCGCCTTCTTTGGCGCCATCAAGCATGGCTGCGTGTTCACCCCGCTCTTCCCTGCCTTTGGCCCCGAACCCATCCGTCAACGGGTGGAGATTGGCGAGCCGACAGTGCTGGTCACCACCGAACGCCTCTATCGCCGCAAGGTCGCCGACTGGATCACCCAGACGCCCTGCCTGCGGGAGGTATTGCTGATTGGCGATGTGGACGAGGCACCCGATAACACCCGCGATGCCGGCGTACTCATGGATCGGGCCTCGTGCCATTACAGCACCCGCCCCATGGCCCCGGACGCACCGGTGCTGCTGCATTTCACCTCGGGCACCACGGGCACGCCCAAGGGCGCCCTGCATGTGCACGAGGCGGTCATCACCCACCATGTCACCGGTCAGTACGCCCTTGATCTCAGGCCCGGCGATGTCTACTGGTGCACCGCCGACCCGGGCTGGGTGACGGGCACTTCCTACGGCATGATCGCGCCGCTCACCAATGGCACCACCCTGGTGGTGGACGAAGCCGAGTTCGATGCCGAACGCTGGTACCGCATCCTTCAGGACCAGGCGGTAAATGTCTGGTACACGGCCCCGACCGCCATCCGCATGCTCATGCGACAGGGGCCGGAACTGGCCCGGGCCCATGACCTGTCCGCCCTGCGCTTTCTGGCCAGCGTGGGCGAGCCGCTCAATCCCGAGGCGGTGCACTGGGGCCGGGAAGTCATCGGCCTGCCCTTCCACGACAACTGGTGGCAGACCGAGACCGGCGGCATCATGATTGCCAATCGGCCGGATCTGGCCATCCGGCCCGGCTCCATGGGCCAACCCATTCCGGGCATCGAGGCCGCCGTCGCTCGGCAGGGCGAGGACGGCATCGAACTGATCGAAGAACCGGACCAGACCGGCGAGCTGGTCCTTAAAAAAGGCTGGCCATCCATGTTCCGCGGCTACCTGCACCAGGAGGAACGCTATCGAAAAT
>NZ_SLKM01000068.1:0-18223 GCF_007134575.1 Natronospira sp. | reverse complement strand
CTTGCCACGCACGAAGAGCCACCTGGGGAGAGGCCGCGGGCTCGACCAGGGGCGTGACAATCAGGGCAATCCATCCATTTTTCAAAACCATGCAGGAGCAGGCCATGTCCTTCGCCATGATCTTTCCCGGCCAGGGTGCCCAGTCCGTGGGCATGCTCAAGCAATTGGCCGAGGCCTATCCAGAGGTCCGTGACAGCTTTACCGAAGCCTCCGACGCCCTCGGCGCTGATCTCTGGAAACTGTCCCAGGAGGGGCCGGAGGAGCAGCTTAACCGGACCGAGTGGACCCAGCCGGCACTGCTGACCGCCGGGGTGGCCGTCTGGCGGGTCTGGCAAGGCCGGGGCGGTCCCCAGCCGGACCTCATGGCAGGACACAGCCTGGGCGAGTACGCAGCCCTGGTGGCCGCCGGCAGCCTGGCTTTCGATGAAGCCGTAAAACTGGTCCAGTTCCGCGGGCAGGCCATGCAGGAAGCCGTCCCGGAGGGTAGCGGTGCCATGGCGGCGATTTTGGGGCTGGACGATGACCAGGTGGCGGAAGTCTGTGGCAAGGCGGCCGATGAGGAAGTGGTGGAGCCGGTTAATTTCAACTCCCCGGGCCAAGTGGTGATCGCGGGACACAAAGGCGCCGTGGAGCGGGCCATTGCCGAGGCCAAGGCGGCGGGCGCGAAGCGCGCCATGCCGCTGCCGGTGAGCGTGCCTTCTCATTGCCGTTTGATGGGGTCGGCCGCCGAGGCCATGGCCAAGCGGCTTGCTGATGTGGCCATAGAAATGCCTGCAGTGCCGGTGATTCACAACTTCAACGTGGAAGTTGAACACAATGCCAGTGGTATTCGTGATGCCCTGGTGGCGCAGCTCAATCACCCGGTACGCTGGGTGGAGACCATTGAGGCCATGCAGGAGCGGGGCATTCAAGCGGTGGTGGAAGCCGGTCCGGGCAAGGTCTTGTGTGGCCTGAACCGGCGAATTGATCGCCGCATGCCGGCGCACCCGGTCATGGATCCTGAATCCCTGGACAAAGCCCTTGAGGCCCTCTCCGGTGAGAATGGCTCGGATTGATTTTTGCTTTTTCTAACTGAAATAACGGGAGTCACTATGCTTGATGGAAAGCTCGCAGTCGTCACCGGCGCCTCTCGTGGCATTGGCCGCGCCATTGCCACCAGCCTGGCCGAGGCCGGCGCCCGGGTGATCGGGACTGCCACCTCCGAGAAGGGCGCCAACGCCATCGGGGAGGCGCTGGGCGATCGAGGCCGGGGCGCGGTGCTGGATGTATCCTCCAAGGAGTCGATTGAGGCCTTTCTGGCTGATCTCAAGGAAGAGGGAGCCCCGGTGATTCTGGTCAACAACGCCGCGGTGACCCGCGACAACCTGATGATGCGGATGAAGGACGATGAATGGGATCAGGTTATCGAGACCAACCTCAGCGGTATTTTCCGTCTGAGCAAGGCCCTGCTGCGGGGGATGATGAAAGCCAAGGAGGGTCGGATCGTCAATGTGGGCTCCGTGGTCGGTTTTACCGGCAATCCCGGACAGGTCAATTACTGCGCTGCCAAGGCCGGCGTGGTGGGTTTCAGCAAGGCCATGGCGCGGGAAGTCGGGTCGCGGAATATCACCGTGAATACGGTGGCCCCCGGTTTCATTGAGACGGACATGACCCGGGGTCTGCCCGAAGCCCAGCGTGAAGCCATGTTGAACGATGTGGCATTGGGCCGGCTGGGACAGCCGGAGGATATTGCCGGTGCGGTACGCTTCCTGGTCTCGCCTGATGCGGCCTATGTCACCGGGGAAACCATCCACGTCAACGGCGGGCTGCATATGGATTGACCGTCCCGACGCCGGCATTCAAACGCCGAGGCCGACGCTAAGCTGCTGAATTATCAAGGTATTTAAGCAATTTTCGGAACGGTGTGGCATGGGATGGATGTTTTAACTACAATAGCCGCCGCAGTGACGGGGGCGCCGGATGGCACCCCCGTATGAGTTCAGGCCTCTTGCAAGCGCCGACAGGGTCGGTCTCGGGGGGTCTCCAGTTTCCATCGGGAGGACTTTTGAACGATGAGCAGCATTGAGGAACGTGTTAAGAAGATCGTCGTCGAACAGCTCGGCGTTAAGGAAGAGGAAGTCAAGAGCGAAGCTTCCTTCGTGGATGATCTGGGCGCCGACTCCCTCGACACCGTCGAGCTGGTGATGGCCCTGGAAGAAGAATTCGAGTGTGAGATTCCGGACGAAGAGGCCGAGAAGATCACCACCGTCCAGCAGGCGATCGATTACATCAACGAGCATCTCAGCGACAGCTGAGTCAGTTCGTCGTTCGTCTTCCGGGAAGCAGCCCTGGCGGGAGCCGCCGGGGCTGCTTCTGAATGCACCGCCGTCCGCATGAGGTGAAGCTTGGCTAAACGTCGCGTTGTCGTCACGGGTCTGGGGATTGTCTCTCCGGTGGGTAGCACCGTGGAATCCGCCTGGTCCGACATCCTGGCCGGAAAGAGTGGTATCGGGCCGGTTACCCGGTTTGATGTGAGCAATTTCCCCACCCGCTTCTCCGGCGAGGTCAAGGGTTTCGATCATTCGGAATATCTCGACAAGCGTGACGCCCGACGGATGGATCCCTTCATCCACTACGGCATGGTGGCGTCCATTCAGGCCATGCGGGATTCCGGCCTGGAAGTGAGCGACGACAATGCCGAGCGGATCGGCGTATCCGTGGGTTCGGGCATTGGCGGGCTTGATGGCATTGAAAAGGCCCACAAGACCTGGCTCGACAACGGCAGTGCCAAACGCATTTCCCCCTTCTTCGTTCCCGGGACCATCATCAACATGATCTCCGGGAATCTGTCCATCATGTACGGCCTCAAGGGTCCGAATCTGGCCTTGGTCACGGCCTGTACCACGGCAACTCACAATATCGGTATCGCCGCCCGGGCAATTGCCTACGGGGATGCGGATGCCATGGTGGCCGGTGGGGCAGAGATGGGTACCACCCCGGTGGGTCTCGGCGGCTTCTGCGCGGCTCGCGCCCTGTCGACCCGCAATGAAGAACCGGAACAGGCCAGCCGCCCCTGGGATCGTGATCGTGACGGCTTCGTGCTGGGCGACGGTGCCGGCGTGCTGGTACTTGAGGAATACGAAAGTGCCCGCAAGCGGGGCGCCAAGATTTACGCAGAACTGGCCGGTTTCGGCATGAGTGGCGACGCCCACCACATGACCGCACCGCCGGAAGACGGCGAGGGTGCCCGTCGCTGCATGGAAAACGCCCTCAAGGACGGGGGTATCAACCCGCAGGAAGTGGACTACGTGAACGCCCACGGCACATCCACCAAGCTGGGTGATCTGGCCGAAACCCAGGCCACCAAGGACCTGCTGGGTGACCACGCCCGAGATATCGCGGTCAGTTCCACCAAATCCATGACCGGCCACCTTCTGGGTGCGGCAGGCGGTGTGGAAGCCATCTTTAGCGTCCTTGCCATTCGGGACCAGGTGGCACCGCCGACCATCAATCTTGAGAACCCGGATGAAGGCTGCGACCTGAATTATGTGCCGGGCGAACCTCAGGAACGCCAGATCAATGTGGCTCTGTCCAACTCTTTCGGGTTTGGCGGCACCAACGGTACGCTGGTATTCCGCAAGCTGGACTGAAAACCCAGGTCCGCGTCAGGGGCGGGTGATCCATGCATGATGCGGTCCATCTGCAACGCCGTCTGGAGGTGATACCAGACCTTCTGGCGATGCACGAAGCGCAGCCCGCGCGCTATCCCTTTCTGTTGGAAAGCGCTGCCCGTGCCGAAGCGGCGGGTGGCGACAACGGTCGTTTCTCCATTCTGTTTGCCTTCCCCGGCGACAGCATTAGCTGTCCTGCCGGTGCCGACCCGGACGATTTTTTCCAGCGCCTGGACGAGGCCTGGCGGCAGGAGCGCCTGTCCGCCACGACCAGTCACCTGCCGTTCACTGGTGGCTGGTTTTTCTATCTGGCTTACGAGATGGCGGGCGTGGTCGAGCCGAAACTGAATCTGCCTTCAGATGGCGATATGCCCAGGGCATGGGCCGCCCGTGTTCCGGCGGCGGTGATCATTGATCACGGCCAACAGGCGGCCTGGGCCGTAGCCGAACCCGGCCAGGAGGACAACCTGGCAGAAATATGCCGTGACGCCGCCCAGGCTCAGCCCCGGCAAGCGGAACCCGAACAGTTACTCGGTGCCAATCTGGTAGAGGAAGACCCGAGTTTGTATTGTCGGGCGGTAGAGCGTGCAAGGCACTACATCCACGATGGGGACATCTTTCAGGCCAATCTTTCCCGGGCCTGGCGTGGGCAGCTGGCGGAGGATGTCCGGCCCCAGGATGTGTACCGGCGTCTGCGTCGGACCAATCCGGGCCCCTTTGCCGGTCTGGCGGTGCGTGGCGACCAGGCCATCATCAGCTCCTCGCCGGAGCGCCTTGTTAGCCGCCGGGACGACTGGGTCAATACCCGTCCCATCGCCGGTACACGACCCCGGGGGCAATTGGCCGGTGAGGACGATGCCCTACGGTCGGAGCTGATCGGCCACCCCAAGGAGCGGGCGGAGCACATCATGCTCATCGATCTGGAACGGAATGATCTGGGGCGGATCTGTCGGCCGGGAACGGTCGAGGTCAATGAGCTGATGGTGCTGGAGAGTTATGCCCATGTGCACCACATCGTTTCCAATGTGCGTGGCCGAGTCGCCGACTCGGTCAGCCCGGGGGAGATTCTCCAGGCTGTCTTTCCGGGTGGGACCATCACCGGCTGTCCCAAGGTCCGCTGCATGGAAATCATTGCGGAACTGGAGGCCCGGCCGCGTGGTGCTTACACCGGCAGTCTGGGTTACATCAATCGCGATGGCAGCATGGACAGCAGCATCCTGATCCGGACTATGGAATGCCAGGGTCGTGACCTTCGTTTGCTTGCGGGAGGCGGGATTGTTGCGGATTCCGTGCCGGACAGGGAACTGGAGGAAACCCGCGCCAAGGCTCGGGGTATGGTCCTGGCGCTGGAGCCGGGCTCATGAGTGGTGCGAGCCACGTCTGGTACTGCAATGGGCAGCCATTGCCTGCCGGCGGCCTGGATCGGGGTTTACAGTTCGGCGATGGCCTGTTCGAAACCATTGCCGTCCGCTCTGGCCGTGCGCTGCGGCTGACACGGCATCTGGACCGTCTCGAATGGGGGTGTGAGCGACTGGGCCTACCCCGGCCCGAGCGTCGAGTACTGGAGCGTGAGCTGACCAGCCTGGCCAGCGGGCATGACGAGGCCGTCTTGAAGCTGATTGTTACCGCCGGTAAGGCAGGCCGAGGGTATGCCCGGGCCTCTGCGCCAGAGCTGACCCGCTACAGCGCCTGCCTGCCCTGGCCGACCGGCTTGCCTGAGCAGCTTTCTGTCACGACCTGCAAATTGCGGCTCAGTGAACAGCCTGCCCTGGCCGGCGTCAAACACTGCAACCGGCTGGAGCAGATTCTGGCCCGACGCGAAGTGGATAGTAGGTCCTGTGACGAAGGTCTGCTGCTGGATCGCGACGGTCGCGTGGTGGAGGGCGTATCATCCAACATCTTCATTGTGCGGGCTGGTCAACTGATTACCCCTGAGCTGAGGGGGGCCGGGGTGGCCGGAATCATCCGCGGGCTGGTTCTGGAACGGGCGCCCGCTCTGGACATTGCGAGCAAGGTGAGCGAGATTCGTCCCGAGGATATCCTTGAGGCGGACGAGGTCTTCATGTGCAACAGCGTGATGGGCATTCGACCAGTAGTCAGCCTGGACGTGGACGGACAGCAGAAACAATGGGAGCCGGGTAAGCTGACATGCCAACTGCAGCGGATTCTGGAGCAGGAAAATTGAAATGGTTCCGGCATATAGTGTTGCCGGGCCTTGGGGTGCTGTTGCTGCTGACTGCGGCATTGGCGGCCTGGTTGTGGCAGCAATGGCAGGAACTGGAGTCCCGGCCACTGGCGGTGGAGACGAGTCAGACGGTTGTTGTCGAGCGGGGCGACAATCTTCTGCGTCTTGCCCGCCAACTGGAGAGTGAGGGCATTATTGCCGATGCCGAGCGGGTACGTTACTGGTCCCGCATCAGCGGTCAGGGGCGTAATATCCGTGCCGGTGAATACCGGATCGAACCTGGCATGACCCTGCCCGAGCTGGTTGAGCGCCTGGAGCGTGGCGATGTGGTCATGTACCGCTTCACCTTGGTGGAAGGCTGGACCTTCCGGCAAATGCGCCAAGCCCTTGCCCGTCATGAGGCAGTGGAACATACCCTTGAGGGCATGTCTGACGAAGACGTCATGGCAGCGATCGGCTCTGCAGCCCTGCATCCCGAAGGCTGGTTCCTCCCGGACACTTACGTTTTCCCTCGCGGGACCAGCGACCGCCAGATCTTGACCCGCGCTCATCGGGCGATGGAGGAAACCCTGGAGTCGGTCTGGTCGCAACGGGATGGCGGTCTGCCACTGGACGATCCCTACGAGGCATTGATCCTGGCTTCCATCGTCGAGCGGGAAACCGGCGCTGACGGTGAGCGCGGCAAGGTCGCCGGTGTTTTCGTTCGGCGTCTGCGCGAGGGAATGCGCCTGCAAACCGACCCCACCGTTATTTATGGCCTGCCGGAAGGGGAGTTCGAGGGGCGATTGCGGTATCGGCACCTTCGCACGGACACACCGTACAACACCTACACTCGGCATGGCTTGCCACCCACCCCCATTGCCATGCCGGGGCGTGCCGCATTGGAGGCCACAGTTCACCCGGAAGTGGGTGAATACCTGTATTTCGTCTCCCGCAATGATGGTACCCATCACTTTTCGCCGACGCTCCGGGAACACAATCGCGCGGTTCGAAAGTATCAACTGGGCGAGGACATAGACCTGGGTGGAGAGGGCAATGACTGACGGGGCAGGGCGATTCATTACCCTGGAAGGGGGGGAGGGCGTTGGCAAGTCCTCCAATATGGATTTCATAGCGAGCTGGCTGGAGCAGCGCGGTATTTCCGTCCTTCGCACCCGTGAACCCGGCGGCACCCGCTTTGCCGAGTCCGTCCGCGAACTCTTGCTCAATCGCGACAGCGCGCCGATCACCGACCGGGCGGAATTGCTACTGATCTTTGCGGCCCGTGACAGCCACCTTGAGGAGGTGGTGAGGCCTGCCCTGGCCCGGGGGGAGTGGGTGCTGTGTGACCGTTTCACTGATGCCACCTATGCTTACCAGGGTGCCGGCCGTGGCCTCGGGGAGCAGCCGGTGGCCTGGCTCGAGAGCTGGGTCCAGGGCAGTCTCCGCCCTGATCTCACCCTCTTGCTGGATGCGCCGGTGGAGGTGGGCTTTTCGCGCGCCGATCGGCGCGGGGATCGGGATCGATTCGAATCCGAACAACGGGCATTCTTCGAACGAATTCGCCAGGCGTATTTGGCCCGTGCTCGCCAGGAGCCGGCACGCTTCCGAGTGGTTGATGCCGATCGCCCCCTGGATTCGGTGCAGTCCAGCCTCAGCGACACTCTCGAAGATTGGTTGAAAACGGGGAGCCCCAGCAGCCATGGGTGAAGCGCCGGAGCATCCTTCAACACGTGAGCCGCTGCCCTGGCAGCATCAAGCCTGGGAGCGGCTGATGCGTCACCATCGAGAGGGGCGCATGCCTCATGCCCTGCTGTTGAGCGGGCCCAGGGGGGTAGGAAAGCGCCTGTTCGCTGAAGCCTTTATCCAGGCACGGCTATGCCGCCATCCTCGCGCCCAGGGAACCGCCTGTGGCGAATGTGATGGCTGTCGGCAGTTCCTGGCCGGCAGTCATGCCGACTATCGTTCAGTGGGGATCGAGGCCAAGCGCCGCAACATCCTTATTGACCAGCTTCGGCAGCTGACTGAGTGGCTTTCTCTGACCGCGAGCAGCGAGAGTGGCAAGCACGCGTTGATTGAACCGGCAGAACGCATGACCACCGGTGCCGCAAACAGCCTGCTCAAGACCCTGGAAGAGCCGCCAGGCAATACCGTTATGGTGTTGATAAGTGCCTTGCCGGGTCGCTTGCCGGCTACCGTCCGCAGTCGGAGCCAGGTGCTGGAGCTGCCTCGTCCCACCAGGGACGAGGCCCTGGCCTGGTTGCTGAAACAACCCCTTCAGGAAACCCAGGCGACGGAAGCGGACAGGGCCGAGGCGCTGGCAATGGCAGATGGCAGCCCGCTGGCCGCCCTGTCCTGGCTTGAAAGCGGTGGCCTGGGCCGCGCGCGGGAGAGCAGTGGGGCCCTGTTGGCAGTGGCCAGCGGCCGCGAGTCGCTGGTTGCCGCAGCCGAGCGCTTGAGTAAACAGGAATTGACGGCACTGCTTCAATGGTGGCGAATCTGGCTGGAAGCCCTGATTCGTCGTGGTCAGGCGGGGCCCGGGTTCTCCAGTCCACTGCTGGATGACGACAATGCCGAGTTGCAAAAGCTACTGAAGGCAATAGACTGGAAGGCAGCACATGAACTCCATCAGGCGCTTGATGACGCCGAGCGCCGGGCCGATAGTGCCAATCCGCAGCTGCTGATCGAGTCCCTGCTGGGGCGGTGGTATGCGGCCAGTCGGCCCACTCAACGGGCAAAACATAGTGAGGCAAGGGCATGAGTGCAGCCAAGGGGCCACAACAGGGTATCCTGACCCTGACTATCAAGGACAAAAGTGCCCTTTACGTGGCCTATATGAGTTACGTGAAGAATGGCGGTCTGTTCATCCCCACCAGTAAACCCTATCGCCTGGGTGACGAAGTGTTTCTGCTGCTGAGCCTGATGGATGACAACGAGAAGATACCCGTGGCCGGCAAGGTTGTCTGGGTAACGCCACGGGGTGCCGGCGGCAAGCGCGTGGCCGGCATTGGCGTGCAGTTCTCGGACAAGGACGGCGGGAAAACCCAGAGTAAAATCGAAACCTACCTTGCCGGTGCCTTGGGTGCTGATCGCCCCACACACACCATGTGACGTTCGCAAGCCGCCACTAGCGGCCTTTCTCTGGTAGGGAAACCTAGCTGGGTCGCCCGTCCGGGTCTTTCCTGGGACGTTTTTGATCCTCGCCCTGAGGGACGGGGCGCGGACGTCCGTCCAGATCAATGTGAACATAGGTGATCGAGGCGGTGGCTACGCGGACATGGCGGGCCACACCACCGTCATTTCTCTCAGAAAAGATCGTGATCTCCACCGTTATTGATGAATTGCCAACCTTGGCTACATCGCAGTAGAAACTCACCACGTCACCGACAAATACCGGCCGCAAGAATTTGACGTCGTTGACTGCCACGGTGACCACGCGGCCAGCCGCACGTCGATAGGCCAGTATCGCGCCAGCCACGTCGGCATGAGACATGATCCAGCCGCCGAAAATGTCACCCAGGCCATTGGTGTCCTTGGGCATGGCCAAGGTTCGCACCGCGGCCTCTCTATCTTTTGGTGGATCTTCCCAGTACATCCCCATCTCCTTTTATCTTGTTGTCGGGAGGGCTTTCCCTCCCGACACAGACCGGCTTATTCCTGGGTTCAAAGCTGATCCCAACCAGCATCCGGCTTGAAGCGATCACCGTAGGTCTTCTGCAGCTTCTCCAGGCGGCTCTTGACTTCCTTGATGCCTTCGCTGCGGGCGTAATTGATCGGACCACCCCGGAAGGGAGCGAAGCCCGTGCCAAAGATAACGCCACCATCAAGGATCTCTTCATTCTCGACGATACCCTCTCGGAGGCAGGCAACGGCGGTATTGATCATTGGCAGAACCAGTCGATCGGTCAGATCTGCGGGGATTTCATTGGCCTTGCTGCGGTCCTTGACCGCTTTGCCATCTTCGTACTTATAGAAACCTTCCCCCGTCTTGCGACCGAGTTTCTTGGCCTCGACCATTTTCTCCAGCTCAGTGGGCACGGGCATGTCGAATTCCTTGCCCAGTATCTTGGCCACCGAGAGGCCGACATCAAGACCCACCGTATCAGCCAGCTCCACCGGCCCCATGGGCATACCGTAGTTCTTCGCCGCCTTGTCGATGGCCTCCAGGGGAACGCCGTCCTCATAGGCCAGGACTGCTTCCATCATGTAAGGCATCAGGATGCGATTGACCAGGAAACCGGGGGCGCTCTTGCAGGGCACCGGTAGGCGATTTACATGTCGCGTATAGGCCAGGGCCTTTCGGATGACCTCGGAATCGGTGTCATCGGTGTGAATCACCTCGACGAGCGGCATCTTGGCCACTGGGTTGAAGAAGTGCAGGCCGACCAGTCGCTTGGGATCGGACAGGGTGCCACGCAGGGTCTCAAGGCGGATGCTGGAAGTGTTGGTAGCCAGCACCGCATCCTTGCGCATACGGGGTTCCAGTTCATTGTAAAGCGACTGCTTCGCTTCCGCATTCTCAAAAATGGCTTCGATGACCACATCTGCCTGAGCGACACCATCCCCTGCAATATCCATGCGGAGGCGGTCAACAGCTGCCTTGACCTTGTCCTCGGTCTTGAGTTTTTTCTCAAACAGCTTGCGGGCCCGATCCAGCGCCCCCTGAACCTGTTCTTCGTTCTGGTCCTGCAAGGTAACCTCGAAACCACTCAGGGCCGACCAGGCAGCGATATCTCCGCCCATGACGCCGGCGCCCACAACATGCACACGCTTGAGGTCAAGGTCTTTCTTGTTGCCAAGCCCTTTCAGCTTGTCCTGCAGCAGGAAGACACGGACCAGGTTCCTGGCTGTTTCACCCATCATTAAACGGGCGATGGATTGGGCTTCTTCCAGATACATCTGGCCTTCGTTGCCCCAGTGCCGGCGCCAAAGGTCAATAATGGCGTAGGGAGCCGGATAGTGCTGTTTCGGTGCCTTGGCCGCGACCTGCTTCTCCATTTGACCTGCCATGAAGCCTCGCACACCCGGAAGGTTGGCCAGACGGGCAGTGAACGGTGCCTTTTTCTTCCCGGGGGGCGTAAGTGCGATCTGGCGAGCTGCATCGTGCATGCTGTCGTGCGGCACGAGTCGGTCCACCAGGCCAATCTTGAGAGCCGCCTTGCCACGCAGGCTTCGGCCCGACAGCATCATGTCCATGGCCGAGAAGACACCCACCAGGCGAATGGAGCGCACGGTTCCGCCAAAACCGGGGTGAATGCCAAGCTTGACTTCCGGCAGGCCCAGCTGGGTGCGCTCGTCGTCGGCGGCCACCCGATAATCACAGGCCAGGGCCAGCTCGAGGCCACCCCCCAGAGCGAAACCGTGGATCGCTGCTACGGTGGTGCACTTGAGCCCCTCGAGGCGCTCAAGCACCTTTTGGCCGTTGCGAATCAGGTCCAGGGCTTCGTCGGCACTGTTCAGGGTGGTGAATTCCTTGATATCCGCGCCGGCGATGAAGCCGCTTTTCTTGGCTGAATAAACAACCAGTCCCTTGATGTCTTCCTTCTCGACTTCTTCCAGGCGTTCGCCCAGCTCCACCATGACATCGCGGGAGAGGGTATTGGCACTGGCTTCCGCCTTGTCAAACTTCAGCCAGCCGACACGACTGCTGTCGATCTCCAAATGCCAGTTCTGCTGCTTCGCTTCACTCATGGGTTGACTCCCTGGGGGTTAATGCAAGGAAAAATGAATTGTTAGCGGGTCTCAGTCGGCCGATCATCTTTTTCGGCATCGGCTGCCTGCTCTGGGTTGTCTGGGGTATCGTCCAGCTTCTGTTCTCCATCAAGGCTGGCAGCCGTCTCATCCTGACCTTCCGTATCGGAAAGACTCTCATCTCCTGATCTAACCGTTTCCCTCAGGCGCTGACGAAAGTCATTCTCGTCGTTGTAGACAATGCCGCTCTCCGACCATGGCAGGCAGCGATAGGCTGCGATATCCCCACGGTCCAGGTAGGGGAACTTGAGAACATCGAAGTAGGGCGAGTAATCAAAATCCTTGGGCACGAACAGCCTCGGATTTCGCTTATACAAAATCATGCTGCCGTCGGGGCGACGCTCAATGAAGGGTAGAACAGGGAAATTCACCGCACTGTAGGCCTCGGCCATCATTGATGAGCAGACGTGACGAGTGGCTTCGCCTGGATGTTGCTCAAACAGACTGGAACGCCAGCGCCGGGGGAGTAGGGCATAGGGAAAGAAAAAACGCGCCAGATCCAGTAGCTGACGAACATCGTATTCCATCCCCAGCTGGCTTGCGGCATAGCGGATCACTCGCATCTGGTCTTCCCGGCTGAGCCCCATTGGCCGGCAGATCCGCAAATGTTCGCCCTGATAGTTTTTCAGGGGGGTGACGATGGTTCCCTGGCCAAGCATGCTCTCAATTAGCAGTTGCTCAGTGGGATCTCCGTCATAGTGCTTGGCAATAGTCTCCCGGAGAACGTGATCATTGATGTCCATCAGACGGCCAATATAAATGGCCGAGTGAGTCCAGTTACTCTGGGTCACGGTCTTGATGACTTCGCTGACGCGGGTCCTGCCTTCCACCAGCACCACGTCACCTGGCTCGACCTCGAAGGACAGTCGTTTGTAGTTGCTATAAAGGTGGTGCTGCGGAACCACATCGGCCCGCAACCAGTTCACGACTCGGTGGAATAGCCATGCACGGATTCCCATCAGGCTATTTCCCCCTCGCTGTCTGCTGTTCCGGCGGCCGGTTCAAGCCGCGGTTGCTCGGCCGGCTTGGGTGCCGGCGCCTTGAGTCCCGCCACCAGGAATGGAATCAGCTCGTTGACGGCTCTTTCCGTATCCCGGGGATCTGCCTGACCCTCAATGAGCTTGAGCAATTCACCGCCGGAAAGCCCCTGGGTAAGCGCACCGAGCAGAAACTGCAGGCGCCAGCACAGAGTCTCTCCCGGAACGTCCGGCAGATCCCGCCTCAGGGCCTGACGGTAGCGGTCCAGCACGTGCTGATACTGACTGGAGAAGAGCTTTTCGAAATAATGGCGAGCCTCGCTGTAGCCTTGGGCGAGCAGGCGCATGAAGATGCGGCCACCGCGCACTTCATCCGATGCCAGCCGTGCCACGGGCAAGACGAAGGCTTCCACGATCTCCTCCACCGGCGCCGGATCGTCGCCGTATTGCCGCTCAAGCCGTTCGATGTTGGTCAGCCACTCATCCGTGACCGGCCCCAGGCGCCGCTCATACACCGCATCGATGAGGCCGTCCTTGGACCCGAAATGATAGTTCACCGCCGCCAGGTTGACCCGGGCACGAGCGGTAATCCGGCGCAATGAGGTGGTCGCGATTCCGGTTTCCGCAAACAACAGCTCCGCTGCGGAAAGGATTCGTTCCTTGGTGGGGTTGGAAGCGGTCGTCATGTGATCACCGGAGCATGCTGCCTGGACGGTTTCCAGCCAGAGCTGGAACGGTTTTGGCCTGAGCCAGGCCGGTATCAGGCCGCGCCAAAACCGGCCTGGAAGCGAGTTTCAAACAGATGTTTCAATCATACTGACAGGCAGCCTGCCGACGCAAGGGGGGGGCAGCAGCCAGAACCCGGGGAACGGCTCAATGTGGGGCTAGATTTCGGTACTCCCGGTCCCGCGGGGACTTTCGCCAGTGGCCGGACGCTGGTCCCGGCGGAAACTTGTACCGGGCGGAACCTGCAGCAGCCGCATCTGTAACTGTCGGTCCACCACGTCAATGGCCTGCTGCCGGGCGTCCTGGGCGGACTCCACATCGCTTTCCAGACCCCGCATGAGCCTTGAGCGGGTGGTACGTTGTTTGAACTGGGCTGCTTTTTCATAGACTTCCAGCCAATCGTTCTCCGCCCGGTCACCGTAACGGCGAGCGGCGTACTCCCGGAGCACGGCCAGGCGCAGCTCATTGGCGAGAATATATTCCCGTGCGTGGCTATCCGTCTGAACGATGTCGCTTTGCTGTTTGCGCAAGCGGGCCTTGTCGCGAGGCTCGAGCCGGAGGATTTCGATGTTGATGATCCGCCGGTCCACACTGGCCATCATTTCCTGCCGCAGGCGGGTGAGGGGATAGCGGCCATCCAGGGTTTCCCGTTCGAAGTCCAGGAGATCCTGCCGAATGGCATCCCGCTGATGGCTATCCAGGGTCTGACGGGCCTCGGCTCTCAGGCGGTGCAGGGAGTCCGGCAACTCCATTTCCATCCACTGCTCCCAGATGTCGTCCATGCGGACCGTTTCATCCAGGACAGTGGAGTAGGGGCGCTGGGCGCGGTGACGGCGGAGCACCAGGGCAATCCCGCCGAGCACGAGGAGCGTGAGGACCAGGGCACTGGTGATCAGAATCGGTACGGAGTCCATCGCGGGGTTACTTTCTCCTGCTTAAGCTGTAATGCGGAAATCGCAGACCAAAGGCAGGTGGTCTGACAGACGGACGTCGGGGATACGAAAATCAACCACCTCCAGGCCCTCACTATAAAGTATGAAGTCCAGTTGCCGGCTGGGAGCCCAGCTGGGGTAGGTGGGATCACCGGCGGCATTGGCATTGCGGAGTCCCGAGGCTTCCATGAAAAGATGCATTTCATAGTCACCCCAGAAGGTATTGAAGTCTCCGGCGACGATCACGGGCTTATTGCTTTGCCCCACAAGGGAATAGAGATTCCGGAGCTGGTAATGGCGGTGGCGATACTTGACTGACAGATGAACCAGGTAGAGAACCACCTCATCGAGTTCAATCTCGAGAATCAGGCGCTTTATTCCGGCATCGAAATAATGGAAATGCTCCTGCACGATTGGCTGGGAGGTCAGGATTGCGTTTCCCTGCTTGCTCACCACCGGCAGCCGCGTATTCAGGGAGCGTTCGGAGTATTTTGACTCAAAGGAATGGTAGTGGCCCAAAGCCTCGGCAATATGCTCAGCCTGGTTGATGGCGCCACTACGGAAGGAGCCCATGTCCACTTCCGTGAGGCCCGCCACATCCGGACGAATTTCCGAGACAAAGCGGGTAATTCGGTCCAGATTCTTCGCTGTTGAGCGAAGATAGCCCGCCAAGGGCAGGGGGAAATGGAATCCCGGGCCAATGCCCGTGGCATAACGTATATTGTAATTCAGTACCCGCATGCTCGAACCGTTATCTGAATGACCTCGTCATCATACGCAGACCCGGCCAAAGCGGAAACCGCCCTGGAAGCGACGGCACCCTATCGTCTCTACCACGAGGGTGACGGCCTGTATGCCGACATGCTTGCGTCGATCTATGCCGCCAAGCGGCAGATCCTGCTGGAGACCTATATCTTCGCCGATGATCCCGTCGGCCGGCGTTTTCTCAGCGCACTGAAGGATGCGGCCGGCCGCGGGGTGCATGTGCGCCTCCATGTGGATGCGCTGGGATGCCTGTTTGAGGCCCGAAAAGGCCTTTTTCGGGATCTGCGCATTCAAGGCGTGGAAGTCCGCTTGTTCCACCCCTGGTCCTGGCGAGACCCTTGGCGCTTTAATTTAAGAAATCACTGTAAGTTACTGATTATCGATGACTCATGCGCGTATCTCGGTGGATTCAATATCCACGCCGAGAGCTCCTACCGGGCCGTGGGCGAGGAACGATGGCGAGACAGCCACCTGCGACTGGATAACCCGTCATTGGTGGCCGAGGCGCGGGAAATCTTCGATGCGCTCTGGCATCATCGGCCACGTCCCATCGCTCGCAGGCACCGCGAATACGCCGGCCTCCGGCTGGTCAGCAACCGGACGCATGCCGAGCGCAGCCAATTTCGGGCCGTGTTCCGCGAAGCGCTGGCCGGGGCGGAGAACCGAGTCCGCGTGACAACGCCATACTTCGCTCCGGACCCCTTGACCCTGCAACTGATGCGCCGAGCGGCTGCCCGGGGTGTCCGGGTCGAACTGTTGCTGCCGAGCATCAGCGATGTCTGGATCACACAGCTGGCTGCGCGCCAACTGTACAGGCGCCTGCTTGATGATGGGCTCACAATCTACGAATACCAAGGCAGGGTGATGCACGCAAAATGTCTCACCGTCGATGGCGCATGGAGCACGATCGGCACGGCAAACCTCGACTACCGCAGCTTTTTCCTCAACCTGGAGCTGAACCTGGTCAGTCGCCGCAGCGACCTGTGCCAGGCCCTGGATCAGCAGTTTGACCGGGACCGCCGTCAGTCTCAGGTCATCAGTCACGAGAGCCTCAGCGCCACTGGCCGGCTGGAAGCCATACTCGGGAGCCTGGCGTGGCGTTTAAGACGATGGCTCTGAAAGGGCCCGGAACGGCATGGCAGGGGCCAGTCCGAGCCCATTCACCGCTCAAGCCCAAAATCCATTTATGCGTATAATATATATTATGTTAATTACTAGATAATCCCTCCTATGGTAGTTTGGCGCTGAAACCAGACGGTGTGTACTCATGCTTCCAGGGACCCGCAAGTGCAAGCGATTCTGCAGGCGAATTAGCCCGCTGGGCGGCATGCTTCTGCTTGCTGCTTGCTGCTTGCTGCTTGCTGCTTGCACGACGACGCCGCTGGACCCAGGCGCCCTGCCGGATGATGCCGCTGCCTGTCTGGCGGATTACGAGGCGCTGGACCGTCGCCTGGCCTCAGCCGAACTTCATGATCAGGGCGCCTACCGAGTGGCAGGCTTTCCCTGGCTGCGCAGCAATCGCTTTATCGCATCTTTCCGCGATGAACTCGACGGCCCCGAGCTATGGCGAGGGTGGCTGGCTCATTTAGCGAGAGAAGATCTTGAGGCCCGGCGTTATGAACTCGCCAACCTCAAGACGGCCGAGCCGCATAGTGAGACCGTGGGTGAGAGGGTCCGCGCGCTCAAGCAATGCAGTGAGCGCCTGAACGACGAAGTGCTTTCGGACCCGGCGCTGCAGATTTCACTGCGCTCGGCCGCCGAAGTGCCGGATGAGTACCGAACCGGGATGCGCTGGCTGGGGATGTATCCGCTGACCCGCCTACCCGTCCTGGTTGGCGTCAATCGTCTGCACAGTCAGCAATCCGAGGCCCTGGCGACGTCTGGGTTCGCCGAGGACGCGACTGAGGCGCGGCAATGGTTGGCTCAGGATGCCCGATCGGCCGAGCGTCTGCCGGGGACGGCTCGGGCTGATTGGCCACGTGACAGCCTCGGGATCCCGAGACCGGATACCGAGGCGCTGACGCAGCTCTATGCAAAACACGCACCGGTCTGGCGGATAGCCCAGGACAGCCCGGACGATCGCCTCGGTCAACCCGAGTGGTCGCCGGAGAGCACCGTCCGGGTGGATACCGATGAACCGGTCGAATACCGCTTTCTCAGCTTCACCCGCTTTCACGGTCGCATCCTGCCTCAGCTCAATTACATGGTCTGGCTGCCGGCACGGCCGCGCCAAGGCGTCTTCGATCTTCTTGGCGGTCACCTGGACGGACTGATCTGGCGCGTCACCCTGACCGAGAATGGCGAGGTGCTTGCAGCGGAAAGCCTGCATAGCTGCGGCTGCTACTACATGGTCTTTCCCGGCTCGGGGGCGGGCGCCGCTGACACCCGCGCCGCCGGGGAGCCGATTTCGTCAACCGAACTCTCTGTCCGCCCTGCCGAAGCGCTAAGGTCCCTGCCTCACCCCGACGGTCGGCGCAGCCTCTACGGTCAGCGCGGCCTGATCAAGGGCAGTGAACGGCGGGAGCGCTGGGCAATGGTAAGTTGTGCTTGCTCGGCTTCGCGGTTCCACGCATAAGCACGCTCCAACGCCTGCCCCGTTCCACGCGGACTTACCACGAGGAGTAAACGATGCGAAAAATCGCTCCAATCACTCAAGCCATCGAAATGTTGGAGCGCCATGCGTGAAAAATAGCAACCACTATCAGCCGAGGCCACTACCCACCGGCCTTGCTGAAGATCCAAAAAGTCTACAGGGTTTCGAACGCGAGCTCTTGATTATCCGGTATGCCACAAATGTCTACACGCCATTTCGATGCCCCCCATTTGCTGGAACAGAGTCTATCCTTGGAAGACCAAGAGTAAGCGGCAATGCGCAACGTTTCACGTTAAAGTAACCTCTAACTGATAATTGGTAAGCCATTGATATAAGGAGGAACTGTGACTGGACAGCAGAAACTGAAAGCAGTTATCGCCGCGGTCTTGATGGCCCTGGTAATCAGCTTTGTGATGCAGAATCGGGAAACTGTCGGCGTGGAGTTCCTGATCTGGACCTGGGAGGCATGGCGGGCCGTGGTCCTGTTTACGGTCTTCCTCGTGGGGGTCGCCGCGGGTTGGCTGGCACGGGGCGCGGCCATCCGGCGTAAGCGGAGCGGTTAAGCTGCCAAAATGAAAAAGGCGGGCCGGTGAGAACACCGGCCCGCCCCGCTCACTACCCGCGCAAAGCACGGGCCAGAGAATCCCTTCCCTGCTTACTCCTCG
>NZ_SLKM01000294.1:0-5280 GCF_007134575.1 Natronospira sp. | reverse complement strand
GCTCGAACCCTTGCAGGCCACGCCTACCATTATCGAGGACAACTGCTTCATCGGTGCCCGCTCGGAAGTGGTTGAAGGGGTGATCGTCGAAGAGGGCTCGGTGATCAGCATGGGGGTGTATCTTGGCCAGAGCACGCGCATCTATGATCGGGAAAGCGGCGAGATCCTTCGTGGCCGTGTGCCGGCCGGGTCGGTGGTGGTGCCCGGCACCCTGCCCGCAAAGGACGGCAGCCACAGCCTGTATGCCGCCATCATCGTCAAGCGCGTGGATGCCGCCACCCGTGCCAAGGTGGGCATCAATGAACTGCTCAGGAGCGCTGAATGAGCATCACCCTCTACGGCATTCACAACTGCGATACCTGCCGCAAGGCGCGCCGCTGGCTGGACGAGCAGGGCATCAACCACGGCTGGCATGATCTGCGCAAGGACGGCCTGGATGATGCCATGGTCAATCGCTGGCTGGATGAAATCGGCAGTGACAAGCTGATCAACCGTCGCGGTCCGAGTTGGCGCAAGCTGACTGACAAAGACAAGGACCGGGCCAACGAGGGTGACGCGGCCGTCTTTGTCGCCAACCCCACCATCATCAAACGCCCGGTGCTGAACCAGAACGGCACTCTCCGGGTTGGCTTTCAGGCCGATGACTGGACAACACTGTTCAAACGCTGAAACGGCACAGGAGCCTGCCATGACAACGGCCGAGGGTGATCGCGACTGCATTGACCTGGACTGCGCGAACAAGGAACAGCAGCCAACGATACAGCGCCTGCAAGCCCGTCATTCCGATGTGGGCGGCATTCCGGTCGCGCGCAGCCTGCCCACTCGGGGCCGTCGCCTGATCGGCCACTGGTGCTTTCTGGACCATGCCGGCCCGGCCCGCTTCGCCCCGGACAGCGACGGCATGCAGGTTGGGCCCCATCCCCACACCTGTCTGCAAACCTTCACCTGGATGATCAAGGGCAAGCTGCTGCACCGGGACAGTCTGGGCTACGAGCAGATCATCCGCCCGGGCCAGGTCAATCTCATGACCGCCGGCGCTGGCATCAGCCACACCGAGGCCTCACTGCCCGGTGAGAGTGATCTTCACGCCGCCCAGTTGTGGATCGCCCTGCCCCATGAAGATCGTCACACAGCGCCCCGCTTTGACCATTATCCCGAACTGCCCCGTTTCGAGCAGGACGGTTTTCAGGCCACCCTGCTCATGGGGGAACAGGGAGAACACCGTGCCCCCACCCTCAGTTTCTCCCCCTTGTTGGGCATGGACCTGGCCTGGCCCGAAGCTGCTCGCACGCAGTTCTCCCTCCGCCCGGATTTCGAATACGGCATCCTGCCGCTGGAGGGCGGGATTGATATCGAGGGTGAACATTTCGCCGAGAATGAGCTGGCCTATCTGGGCCTGGGACGCGACCGGGTGGCCATCGCCAGTGAGCAGGCAGGCCGGGCCCTGCTCATCGGCGGTGAACCCATGCCAGGCCGCATCCACATGTGGTGGAACTTCGTCGGTCACAGCCGCGAAGAAATCGAAGAGGCCCAGAAGGACTGGGAGGCCGGTGCCGAACGGTTCGGCCACATCCCCCGGCCCAACCGGCCACGCCTCGAGGCCCCGCCCATTCCCTGGAAACAACCGTAAGGACGAACAACCCTCATGAACCAGGTCAACGAGCTTGCCAAGGCACTCATCCGCCGCCGCTCCATCACCCCCGAAGACGCCGGTTGCCAGGCGCTGATTGCAGAACGCCTCGAGGCCCTCGGTTTCCGTTGCGAAGCGCTTCGCTTTGGCGAGGTGGACAACCTCTGGGCCGTGCGGGGTGAGAAAAGTCCCCTGTTCTGCTTCGCCGGGCATACCGATGTGGTGCCAACCGGCCCGGAAGACAGCTGGACTCATCCGCCCTTCGAGGCGGTGGAGAGTGACGGCTGGCTCTGGGGCCGGGGCGCGGCGGACATGAAGGGAGGGCTGGCGGCCATGATCTGCGCCGTGGAAGACTTTCTCAGCCAACACCCCGACCCCGGTCTGCGCCTGGCCTTTCTGATCACCAGCGACGAGGAAGGCCCGGCCCAGGAAGGCACCAAAAAGGTCATGGAAACACTCAAGGATCGAGGCGTCCGTATCGACTACTGCGTGGTGGGCGAGCCTTCCAGCCGGGAACGGGTCGGTGATGTGGTCCGCCATGGCCGACGGGGTTCACTGTCCGGCCAGGTAACGGTCAGCGGCATCCAGGGTCATGTGGCCTACCCCCAGAACGCTGACAACCCCATCCCCCGTCTGGCGGCCGCGCTGAGCGAACTCAGTCAGCGACAATGGGATGAAGGCGACGCCGACTTTCCGCCCACCAGCTTCCAGATCTCCAATTTCAATGCCGGCACCGGCGCCAACAATGTCATTCCCGCCACTGCCGAGGCCTGGTTCAACTTCCGCTACAGCCCCCGGCAGACACCCGAGGGACTGCAGCAGATGGTAAACGAGGTACTGGAACGCCACGCGCCGCGACATGAGTGCTTCTGGCGGGACTCGGGCCGTCCCTTCATCACCCGGGGCGGACCACTGGTGGAAGCGGTCCGGGATGCGGTCCGCGATCAGGCGGGTCTGGAACCCGAGTTCTCCACCTCCGGCGGTACCTCGGATGGCCGCTTCATCGCCCCCACCGGGACCCAACTGGTGGAACTGGGCCCCACCAATGCCACCATTCATGCGGTGGATGAACGAATTCGGGTCGATGAGCTGGATCAGTTGGCGGGGATTTACCGGGATATCCTGGAGCGCATGGCGAGTTGAGGACCGGCCGTCACGCCCCTTTGTGCTGCGCCAGAATACGGTCCAGGTGGCCGGCGAAGGCCTTGCGATCAGCCTGACTGAGGGCCGGTGGCCCACCGGTGTCCACACCACTTGAGCGCATGGTGTCGAGAAAGTCCCGCATGTTGAGCCGGGCGCGGATATTGGCCGTGGTATAGAGCTCTCCCCGCGGGCTGAGCGCCACCGCGCCCTCGTCGATGACCTCCGCCGCCAGGGGAATATCCGCCGTGACCACCAGATCTCCGGCCGACACCTGCCGGACAATCTCGTCATCGGCGACATCGAAGCCCGAGCTGACCTGGCGCATGCGAATAAAACGGGATTTCGGCACCCGCACGGGCTGATTGGCCACCAGCGTTACCATCACCTGTGCCCGCTCCGCGGCCCGAAAGAGAATCTCCTTGATCACACCGGGGCAGGCGTCGGCATCCACCCATATATTCATTGTCATTGCGACTCCCTCATGAGGCTGCATCATTGCGCAGTTCCGTATTGCATCGCAAATGACTGTGCCGGCTTTCACCAGCCGGGGCGGCCTGATACAGTTTCCGCTCAGGACGAATGCCATCCCTCGGGACACTCGTCACGCTTGATGGGACCCCCAGGTCCCCACCCCTTTAAGCTGGATTCATTATGAGCGTTGATCCACAGACTCGCGACTCGGGCGTGAGCCGGAGTAGCGGACAGGTGCTGCTGGCGATCATGGCGCTGGCGGTATTTGTCAGCGTGCTCAACAACAGCATGATCAACGTCGCCATCCCGCGTATCCGGGCCGATCTGGCGGTCTCGGCCAGCGCGGCCGGATGGATCATCACCGCCTATGCCCTGGTCTTTGCCGTGGGTACGGCACTCTACGGGCGAATCTCGGATTTCATCAGTCTGCGCAAGACCTTTCTGGTGGCCCTGCTGGTATTCGCCGCGGGCTCGCTGATGGGCGCCCTGGCGCCGAGTTTTGCCTGGCTGGTGGCCGGGCGGGTGATGCAGGCAGCCGGCGCGGCCGCCATACCGGCCCTGGCTCTGGGCTCCGTCACCCGCCTCTTCCCCCCCGGCGAGCGTGGCCAGGCCTTCGGTACAGTCATCTCCAGTGTGGGCATCGGTGCGGCCACCGGGCCCATCGTGGGCGGCGTGGTCGTCAGCCTGGGCGGCTGGCCCTGGCTGTTTCTCGGCACCCTCATGCTCTTGATCCTCCTGGCCACCGCCACCTGGCTGCGGATGCCGGACACCGCAGCGGCTGACCGGGCAAAGGGTGGATTACGGCATTTCGGCCTGATGGGCGCCTTGCTGATTTCGCTCAGCGCCGCCGCGCTTTTCCTTGCCGTCACCGGCTTGCAGCAGGCCGGGCCCGACTCTCCCCGAACCTGGGGCCCGCTGATCGTGGCAATCGCGGCCGCGCTCGGCTTCGCCATTCATATCCGTCATTCGGCCACCCCCTTCGCCCCACCGGCGCTGTTCCGTAACCGGACCTATCTCTCGGCCTGCGGGGTGGCCGTTTTCGCTCAGGCGGCCTTTCTGGGCGGCGGCCTGTTCCTGATCCCCCTGCTCATGATCGAGCAGCACGAACTGAGTCCCCTGGGGGCGGGCATGGTGCTAGCCCCCAGTGCCCTGGCCATCTTCCTGTTCTCAAGAATGGCCGGGCGACTGTCCGACCGTATCGGCCCGAGGCGGGTACTGCAGGGGAGTCTGGCTCTGGTGTTGATGGGGCTGCTTTTCCTCTCCATCCAGACCGACAGCCCCCCACCGGTCATCGCCTTTGGCTTGCTGGTCATGGGGATTGGCTATGCCGGCGTCATGTCCCCCAATGCCAATGCAGCCTCCTTTGCCCTGACCCGGGAAATCGCCGGCATCGGCTCGGGCATCTATCAGCTCTTCTTTTTCATGGGGGCGGGTCTGGGCGCTTCCACAGTGGGTGCCTTCCTGTCCCACCGGCAGGAGGTCGCCACCGCCGCCCTGAACCCACTGTACACCGCGGCGGCCAGTGCCATACCCTATTCCGATACTTTCTTGCTGGCCGCCGCCTCCACGGTGATCGCCCTGCTCTTCACGCTGGGCATCGGTGCCAGGCCCAGGAAGGAAACCGGGACACCCGATATAGAGCGCTAATCGAGCAGTTTCATGTGCGCTTTCACATCAAGCGCCTCAAAACTCCCGATTTCGCCGAGTCTGATTGGCTGGGGGAGCGCGAACTCTTTCCAGGTCTCTTCGAATTCCTCGTCTCCGCCCTCGGCATCGTGATTGATGTTTTCCCTGATCAACATTCTTTTGGTCAGCAGATTGATGCTGACGGAGCGCTCCACAACCGGTCCCCGTTGCTGCGTGCTGTCGTAGCCAATCAGTTCAAAGTCGTCCCCCTGATAGCGGAAATTGTAGGTCCAATGACCGTATCGGCCGTGACGGAAATGAATATACAGATTACCACGGTCGATACTGACATCCGGCTCCGGCGCGAAATAGACCCCACCTTCCTCACTATCGGAAGCAAGGCAGTCGAG
>NZ_SLKM01000070.1:0-5288 GCF_007134575.1 Natronospira sp. | reverse complement strand
GCCGGGGAAATCGCGGATAAATCCGCTCCTACGGCGGCTTCGGCATACGCTACAGGCACCGTAGGAGCGAATTTGTTCGCGATTAAAAGCCTTCGGATGGCACCAAGACATAAGACTGACCAAATACTCCACTAGCACGGCCAAGGTGACACCCACCAAGGGTAGGCTTCGGTCCTGGTGGGCTTGCTCAGGGCTGTGTGAGCCAGGGTGAGGCAAGACCAATGGTCCGGTGGACCATTGCAGCTTGCCGAACGCCCGCACAGGGATGTGCGGGCTGGACCGGGAGGCGGAGCAGGAATGCGCAGCCTTCCGGCCGAACCCAGAGCGTACAGGGATGTATTCATAGCGTCCCTGAGCGAGGCCACCGGGAAAGGGACCGGAACGCACCCCCACCACCGACATCGAAGGGAACTAACCCAATCAAAGCCCCCCGGGAAAACCCTGAATCACCCCCTTGGCCGGAACCATAAATGGACCAATCAGAAAGGCCCTAAAGCCGCCGAACCACCAACAAACTGATCACCAGCAATAGCACGGTAGGTGTCCAGGCGACGAGGAAGGGGGGGACGGCGAACATGGCGCCGACATTGGACAAAGTGATATTGACCAGATAGAAGACGATGCCGATCACCAGCCCCACCATCAGACGCTGCCCGGCACCGGAAGATCGCAGCGAGCCGAACAGGAATGGCATGGCCAGAATGACCATCACCGGCAGCGCGGCCGGAATCACCAACTTGAACCAGAAAGCAATGCGATAGGCATCCGCGTCCAACTCATTGGACTCAAGGTAACGAACATAATCCAGCAAGCCCCGCGCACCCAGCATGTTCGGACTGACGCTCACCAGAGAGACCAACTCGGGACCGATCCCTGTCTCCCAATCGCGGACATCATCACGGAGTGACTGCACCTCGCCCTCCGCCGGTCTGGTCTCACGAACCCCCTCCAACTGCCAGCGGCCCGCCTCGAATCGCGCGTGACGGGCATTGATCGCCGAAACCAGACGGCCCTCATCGTCAAAGCGATAGATGTTGAGGCCTTCCAGTCGGCGAACGTCCTCCGCCTGACGGACATTGATGTACTGCTGCTCATCCCGCAGCCAGATACCATCCCGGCCCAGGATGTTGACCACACGATAGAGTGACATCAATCGCATCTGATCCGCGTAGCGCTCGGCAGGGGGCGCCACCCACTCCCCCAATGCTGCCGTCATGCCCGCCAACAGGACCCCGCCCAGAACGGCCCCGCGGGCAATCCGGGCAATGGACATGCCGGCAGCACGCATGACGGTCAGCTCGTTCTGGCTGGCCAGGGCCCCCAGTGACAGGAGGGTGCCGATCAACACCGCCACCGGCATCAGGTCCACCGCCTGACCGGGCAAGCCGAGCAGAACATAAAGAACGGCGTCACCAAGACCGTAATCCGCGGTCCCGACCCGGCCCAGCTGGCCGACGACGCCGACAAAGGCACTCAGGGCCATGAGCACGGCCAGCACCATGAGGCTGCCGAAAATCACCGCCGAGGCGAGGTAGCGATCAAGGATCTTCATGCGCCCTGCTCCCCGCCTCGCTGCAACCAGCGGCGATAACCACCGGTCTGCTGCATGAGAAGGATACCGGCCACAAGCAGAAACAGACCGTGAACCCACCACAAGCCCATTGCCATGGGCAACTGCCCCCGCTCCAGCCAGACCTGACCCGTTGCCAACAGATTGGAATAAACGAGATAAACCACGATGCCGATGAACAGTCGGCTATAGCGACCCTGACGGGGTTTGGTCTTGGCCAGAGGAACCGCCAGGAGAGTGAGCACCAGGCCGCCGATGGGCATGGACAAACGCCAGTGGAACTCAGCCATATCCTCGGCACGCCCCGAGGACAACAGCTCCGACACCGACCGCGCTTCGCGCTCGTCGGCACCGGCATCCACGCGGGCCTCAGGCAGTCGAAGACCGTGGCGCTCGAAGCGGGTGCGCTGTAACTGGGCTTCGCCGGGTATGAGCTCATAACGATAGCCGCGTTCCAGGACCAGATAGCGCGGCCCATCCGGTTCCGCTTCCAGCCAGGCGCGCTGGGCTCGAATCAGTACCCGCTCATCGCCTTCCGTGCCCTGGATGAAGACCCCCTCCAGCTCACCGTTGGCACGACGCTCGGCATAGAACACACCATCGGCCCCTTCCAGATTACGGAACGCACCGGGCTCGAACACGGATAACCGGGCCTCGGCCCGCGCGGTTTCCTGAACTTCATTCATGGTCTGGGTGGCGGCCGGTGCCGCCTGCAAGGAAAGCACGGCCACGCCCGCCATGACCGGCACCGCAATCCAGACCAGAGCCTTGTACAGATGCAAGGGGCCAACACCACAGGCCATCATGGCCGCCATCTCGCTATCCTTGTAGAGACGGCCCAGAGCCAGCAACACGGAGAGAAAAAAGGCCACCGGTACGATGATGACCAGGTACTGGACAGTGGACAGGCCCACCAGGGGCCATACCGAATGGGGGGGAATCTCACCACTGGCGGCACTGCCCAGGAAACCCGCGAAACGGTGACTCATGAGGATCACCAGCAGGGCACTGGTCACCGCCAGCCAGCTAAGCAGCACTTCCCGGTTGATGTAACGTCCAATGACCGTGAACACGAAGGCTTCTTTCCTTGAGATTCAGTGTGGGCAGTTTATCAGGCGCGGAGACAGTGCCACAGAGGCGGCCGGATAGCGTAAAATACGCGCCAAGTTATTCCTTCATTTTGGCAGGAGTCGACATGAAATACCGAATCAAGACCGGCGCCCCGGAAAACTACAGCGGACAATGCGTGGCTGTCGGCGTATTCAGCGGCGGCGAACTGAGCGAAGCGGCGAAACAGCTGGACAAGGCCGCCGGCGGTCGAATCAAGAAGCAGATCAAGGCCGGTCTGCTGGGCGGTGAGCGCGGCGAAACCCGCCTGCTGTTCGATGTCGACGGCATCAAGGCCGGTGCTGTCCTGCTGGCGGGCATGGGTGACAAGAAGCAGTACGGCCACCGCGCCTTCCGCGAGGCCGCCCAGGCCTGCGTAGCCAGCCTCAATGAACATGGCCTGCGCGACGCCCTGCTTACCTTCTCAAGCGAATTCCCGGCCGAGGAAGATGCCATCTACTGGGGTGTCCGCCATGCTGTCGAAGCAGCGGACTATGCCGCCTATCGCTATGATGCCACCCTGTCCCAGAAGGGCCCCAAGGCCAGCCTCAAAACCCTGGACCTGCACTATGAGGGCCGTGGCGGCAAGGCCGCCGCCGAAAAGGCCCTGAACCACGCCCAGGGCGTGGCCGCCGGCACCACCCTGGCCCGTGATCTGGGTAATCTGCCGGGCAATGTCTGCACCCCGAGCTACCTCGCCAACCAGGCCCGCAAGCTGGCGCGCGAGAACAAGAAGATCAAGACCACCATCCTCAACGAGGCAGACTGCAAGAAGCTCGGCATGGGCTCCTTTCTGTCGGTGGCCAAGGGCAGTGACGAGCCCTGCAAGTTCATCGTCATGGAATACAAGAACACCAAGGGCAAGACCCGCCCCCATGTCCTGGTGGGCAAGGGCCTGACCTTTGACACCGGCGGCATTTCCCTCAAGCCCGGCCCCGGCATGGACGAGATGAAATACGACATGTGCGGTGGCGCCAGCGTCTTCGGTGCGGTCAAGGCGGCCTCGGAGATGGACCTGCCGGTGCATCTGGTCGGTATCGTCCCGGCGACCGAGAACCATATCAACGGCAAGGCCAACAAGCCGGGTGACGTGGTCACCACCATGTCCGGACAGACGGTTGAGATCCTCAACACCGATGCCGAGGGCCGACTGATTCTCAACGATGCCCTGACCTACGCCCAGCGCTACAAGCCCGAGTCCCTGCTGGATATCGCCACCCTTACCGGTGCCTGCGTGATCGCCCTGGGCCAACATGCCTCCGGGGTGATGAGCAAGCACGACGACCTGGCCGATGAAATCCTGGCCGCCGGCAACAAATCCTGGGACCGGGCCTGGCGCCTGCCACTGTGGGATGAGTACCAGGATCAGCTCAAGACCAACTTCGCCGACATGGCCAACATCGGTGGCAAGCCCGCCGGCACCATCACCGCCGGCTGCTTCCTGTCCCGCTACACCGAAGGGCAGCGCTGGGCTCATATCGACGTGGCCGGCTCCGCCTGGATCAGCGGCAATGGACCGCAGAAGGGTGCCACCGGGCGTCCGGTGCCCATGCTGAGCCAGTATCTGATCGACCGCGCCGGCTGAGTTGGTACCGGCAACTTGGCTGATTGAAGGCGGGAGCGGCATGGAGCTGCTCCCGCTTTTTCAGCAAAATCGGACACTTCGGGTTTGACATTCACCCAATTTACTACCAAACTTCCGTAAACCACTGACTGACAGGGCCTTATGACCCGGGTGGATTTCTACTTACTGTCGCAGCAAGAACTGTCCGCCAGGGACCAGTTCGCCTGCCGTCTTACCGAGAAGGCTTTCCGACTCGGACACCGCATCTTTCTCCACAGCAATGACCCGGGGCACGCCAAGTCCCTGGACGAGCTGCTGTGGACATTCCGCGACCGCAGCTTCATCCCCCACGGCCTGGCCGCCGAGGCCGACCAGGACCCGGATTTCCCCGTCGTGGTGGGCACGGGCGAGCCGCCGCAGGGAAATTACGACCTGCTGATCAACTGCGCCGAGGAGATTCCGGATTTCTTCAGCCGCTTCGAGCGAGTGGCCGAACCTGTCGTCAACGAGGACTCGGCCAAGGCGCGAGGCCGTGACCGTTACCGTTTCTACCGTGACCGCGGCTATCCGCTGGAAATGCACAATCTCTGAGGCCAAACCATGCGTGGACGCGACAGCAATGCCGGCAGTGCCCGACAGATTCCGACCCTGGAAGAGGTTGTGCGCCCGGGGAAGAAGACAGTGAACGCGCCGCCGAACCTGGATCTGTTTGAGGATCCGCCGGCAGTCGAGACGGTGGCGACCGAGGGACCGGACGAGAAAGAACGGATGCGCCAGGCCTTTATCGAGGAACTGGACCGCCGGGTGGAAAACCTGGTCCGCTCCCGCGTCCAGCGCCTGGCCGACAGCCTGGCCGAGGACGTCATGAAGACCCTCAAGCGCGAGATCCGCAACATCGCCAAGGATCAGGAAAAGGCCTGACGCTCCTTTCGGGACTGGTGCCCTTCCCTTCGAGTGGTTTCGTGCCCTTCGGCGCCGGTGACGGTGGCGCATTCCGGCCTTGGAGCCGACAGGGCTTTCCAAGGACGCCGTAGACCCATCCCTGGG
>NZ_SLKM01000229.1:0-5291 GCF_007134575.1 Natronospira sp. | reverse complement strand
TTATCGGACAGGAAGTTATCCGGGGTGGAAAACATATTGGTGAAATTACAGCGACCGCCACCGGACATGAGGATCTTTTTGCCAACCTTGTTGGCATGATCCAGCACAAGCACCCGCCGGCCGCGCTGGCCGGCGGTGAGTGCACACATCAGTCCGGCGGCACCGGCCCCGATGATGATGACATCATAGGCCTGGGATTGGCTCACCGGGCCAACAGTTGCCGATAATCATCCAAAAGATCGGCGATCCCTGCCTCGAACAGCTTCTCACCGGCCTCCGGCGATGCCAGGGAGGGGTCGGAACCCACCCGGCCATCCGGGTAGTTGCGACGAAAATCCACCGCATCCCTGAATCCACCCGATGGCGCCCGCCGCGGGCTCATTTCCACCTGCTTAATGGCCTCGGGATAGGCATATTGGGTCAGAGAGACTTCCGAGCAGGTAGCATGGGAACCTTCGGCATCACCGAAGAGCTCGGCGGAAAGGGCCCGAACCCGATTACCGGCGAACCAATTCCCCAGATGGAGATGAGTGCTGGTTTCACAGCCGGGTGTCTCGTGCAGACTGTAGTCAGCGTAATACTCGGCGAAAGCCGCCTGCACGGTATTGATATTGCCGCCGTGACCATTGAGAAAGTACAGGTGACGGAAACCATGACGGGCCAGGGACTGAACCACATCGTAAACCACAGCCATCAGGGTCCGAGGGCGCAGGGTCACCGAACCCGGAAAGCAGAGGTGATGCTGGGCCATGCCAATGGACAGGGTCGGCGCGACCATTATTTCCTCCCGTTCACCTGCGGCACGGGCAATCACTTCCGGACACAAGGCGTCAGTTCCCACCAGGCCATTGGGCCCATGCTGCTCGGTGGATCCGATGGGAATGATGATGCCGGTGGATGCCTCCAGATAACGCTCCACCTCAAGCCAGGAACATAACCGCAACTGCATTGCCAATTCCCCTGTCGCTGTCAAAGCCTCCATTCTATCAGGCCACCCCAGGTCCAGTCGTGCTACCTTTGCGCAAGATCAAGACCCACAAGCACAAGACTCATGAACACAGGGGAGCTGTCATCCGTGATTTCTCTTCCGGGACGCGGGCAACTGCTAAGCATAATGCTGATGACTGCCCTGCCGCTTCAAGTTACGGCCTGGGAATTCGGCGGTGACATCCGCAGCGGCTTGTACGCCAGTGAACGCCTCGACCGGCAAGGTGAACGCCAGCGTGCGGATGATTGGCGGGCCCGAATCCGCCTGTCCGCGGACCGAGACCTGGCCGGCGACTGGCGTTTTCGGATTCGGGCAGCCGGCCGCTACAGCAGTGACGACAATACTGGCGATGCCTATTTCCGGGCCTGGGCCCCCACCCGTAGCGGCATTGCCACTGGCGATACCACCATCGATACCCTGCAATGGCAGTGGCAGCCTGAACACGGGGAATGGGGCGTGTTGATCGGCCGTTTCCAGGCCCAGGCCGGCATTCCTGTCGTGCCCGGGAAGGGACTGGACCGCAAGGACAGCTCCAATGTAGGCGTAAGCTGGACCGACGGCATCGAGTTGAGCCACCCCCTACCCGGCCGTTGGCAGGGCCGAAGCCGCTTATTCTACAACCACCAGCGCGGGGCTGGCGGCGTCTATCGATTCCCCCTCGACCACCAGGACTCAGGCAGTCGCCTGGCCCTGAGCAGTGCGTTCGAATCCACTGCCGGACCCGGCCCCTTGATCCTTAGGCGAGTCACCATCACCTGGATGCCGGACAGCCTGGCCCCTGACGGCCCCCAGTCGCCACGGCGAGAGGATTACCGCAGCCTGACTGGCAGCCTGGCCACCTCCTGGCCCGTGGCCCCGTCCGGCACGCGATTGGTGGTGGCGGGAGAACTGGGCTTCACCGATGCCCGCGTGCCTACCGGGCTGCTGGACGCGGGCGACGAGGGGACCCTGGGCGGCCGCGCCTGGCAGGCCTCGGCGAACCTGTTTGATCTGGCGCCGGGCCATCTTCTGGGACTGGTCTATGGCGAGGCCGAAGGCAGCTGGCTCCATTCCGTTGATTACCGAAATAATGATGCCCTGGCGGAAATTCGCTATCAGTACCGCTTTACCCCGGCCCTGTCCTTCGAAGGCCGCTATCGTTGGCGGCGAGAATTGAAAGTGCCGGATGACAGCCCCAGACGCCGAGTGGATCAGGATATCTACCTTCGCCTAAGCGCACGTTTCTAGCTGGGAATATAACTCGTTCAGTCTGCTCTGCCCGATTAGGGCACCCGGGAGACCGAGAATGTCATTGATTCCACCTTCAGGGGAGGACCGAACTGGTGAAATATGGGCACATCGGCACCATCACGCCCGACACCCAGCACCAGACGGTCACCACCCTTGCCTTCCTGGGTGGGATCAAAGGCATGCCAGTGCTCTCCCAACCAGACCTCGAACCAGGCATGCAGGTCCATGGGCTCCAGTTCATGGAGGTAGCCACTGACAAAACGGGCGGGAATGCTCAGGGCACGACAGAGCCCGACACCGAGATGGGCCAGGTCTCTGCATACCCCGTATCCACGACTGTATACTTCCGTAGCGCTGATCAGCTCATGCCCTTCACCAGGCCGATAGGCAATTTGTTCAGAAATCCAGTCCACGATCCTCTTTACCTGCGCGTAGCCTGACGGTGCATCGCCAACGATTCGCCAGGCCAATTCATCCAGTCGGTCCGATTCGCAGTAACGGCTGGGCAGAAGATAGGGAATCACGGCATCCGGCACCTGCTCTACCGGGGTGAAGGACAGTGTCTGATCAATGGCCGGGTGCAGTGGCACTGCCACCCTGGCCATACCGTGAATTCTGCAATGCCCCGCGGGCACCATGATCCGTTGACAACGATTGCCATGGACATCCTGATACTCCCGGATAGTGACTATCGGGGACAGATGGAACTCATCCTGACTGATCCACTGATGCTCGCAGGCCCGCGGCCTCAACATCAGCAGTAGCGGTGTTTCCATGCTGGCATGGAAACGAATATCAAAATGTGATTCCAGATCGACTCTGCCAATCATTGGGTCTTGCTTTCTTCCGCCGCCGCCATCAACAGAGCGGAAACTTCGGAGCCCAGGTAGTCTTCCAGCGTTTGCTGCCAGAAATCCGATTGCAGCAAACCACCATGTGCGTTCTGAAAGTATTCTTCCATCAATGCCTCCCAGTCGCTGCCATGGGGCATGATGACGCCAAAGGCCTCACCAGGGTCATCACCGACCGGGTGGCGGCGCAGAGGCATGCCTTCCTCTCTGGCCCGAACAAAGTTGTAGGCATCAATCCAGGCAAAATGGCCACCTTCAGCCACTCGCTCCAGAATCTCGTCATTGGATTCGGCCAGATCGATGGCCAGGTCCGGCATGGACCGCTCTTTCAGGCGTTCCAGTCTTTCCTCATGAAGCGTCCCCGCGAAGCCCAGGCCCCGTAGGTCGGAGAAGACTTGATCACTGTTAGCCATCTCCGACAGTTCAGAGACTTCATCCACGGTAATCAGAACCGCCACGTTATAGACGTAGGGGGGTGAAAAGGCCAGCTCCTCTCGTCGTTCCTCGGTGATGGTGACATTACCAATACCAAAGACACCTTCTTCGCTATTGACCACCCGACGATAGAAGCGGCTCCAGTCCTGCTCTTCCTCAAATTCAATACCGAGCCTCACATCATGGGTTTCACCCACCCAGCGGACAAAATCACGCATCAAGGTAACGGTGACACCGGAAAGCTGCCCCTCCTCGTCTTCACCCCGCCAGGCCCAACCCCGGGCAGGGACGTAGAGCACCCGTATCTCTCCCTGCCCCTCTTGGCTGATCGACTGCCAGGACCCGCCATGCGCCACAGCATCACCATCAGCGCCCCGCTCATCGGTTTGACAGGCCCCGAGAGCGAGGGTCAGCAGAAGGATCGACAGCAATCTGAACATGGACATTCTCCTTCGATAAGACTCGGATAGATTCATTGGCGAGACCACCTGGCACAGCGGCTCTTTTGATCAGGGGTGATCATTGATCAGGCTGGCGCAAATCAGGCATTCTCTCACCCTCCGGGATAAACACCAGCGCCAGGCCATTGTTGCAATAGCGCAGGCCGGTAGGGGGTGGGCCGTCGGGGAAGACATGCCCCTGATGGCCGCCGCAGCGAATGCAATGATATTCAGTACGCGGCATGGTGAGCTTGAAATCCTCGCGAGTGCCAATCCGCCCCGGCAGAGACTCAAAAAAGCTCGGCCAGCCCGAGCCGCTGTCATACTTCATGCCGGCATCAAATAATGGCAAGTAACAGGCGGCACAGATGAAGGTACCAGGGCGAGTCTCATGATTCAGCTCGCTGCTGCCCGGGCGCTCGGTCGCTTCACCGAATAACACCTTATATGCCGGGGTATCCAGCAATGGTTTCCACCGTTCGCTATCAACGCCCAATGGCTTGATTGATTCACTCATTTGCTACCTCTAGGCACGGTCCCAGGGGAAGGCTGTCACCGGCCCGATGCCGTCACAGCCCAGTACCAGGGCAATCAGCCGATCCAGACCGAGAGCGACGCCGGCACAGTCGGGGAGCCCGGCCTCCAGGGCAGAAATCAACTGCGGGTCCCAGGGCACCGGCGGCAACCCCTGGCCCTGGCGCTCTTCCGTCTCGACCCGGAAACGCCTCAATTGCTCCTCCGGATCACTCAACTCATGAAAGCCGTTGGCAATCTCGACCCCGCCCAGCACCACTTCAAATCGGGCCGCCGTCGGTGGTGAACCCGGATGCACCCTGGCCAAGGCGGCCTGGTCAGCTGGAAACTCCGTCACCACGGCAGGACGGCCATGGCCCAGGGCGGGGTATACCTTCAGGCTGCCCAGCAAATCCAGCCAGTCGTTCCGCCCCCAATCCAAGGGGCCGCCGGTGCCGGTCACGCGTATGGCTGCCTCGGCAATCGCCCCGGTCTCGTCTTCGAAGGGATCGACTCCGGCATGACGCCGATAGGCCTCACGATAGCTGATTACCGCCGGCTCTGACTCCAGATTTGCCAGTGGCCCCTCGGCTTCCCTGGCCAGTTCGGCAACCAGCTCACAGACTTCCATGGCCAAAGCCTGCTCTTCCATGCCCAGACGGTACCACTCAAGCAAGGTGAACTCGGGATTGTGCCAGCGGCCCTGCTCCCCATCGCGAAATACAGGACAGATCTGATAGATATCACCGCTGCCACTGGCGAGCAGGCGCTTCATGGGGAATTCCGGGGAGGTATGCAGCCAGCGTCTGCCATCGCCGGCCTCGGCCGGGATCG
>NZ_SLKM01000308.1:0-5349 GCF_007134575.1 Natronospira sp. | reverse complement strand
GAAGACGCCGGCCAGGGTGTGCTGGTCACGGCCGCCGAGACTGCGATCGATTTCCAGATTGCGCCGGGTGGCGGCGTCCATGATCACGCTCTCGTCCCGGCGCTCCAGCTTCAGTCCTCGGATATGGGGCAGGGCAGTGCGCTGGGTCTCGCGCACATAGATCATCAGCGCCCCGGCGGCCGCCACCGCCAGGGGGCGGTCCTCGCAGTCGAATCCGGACAGATCCCGCACCGCCAACTGCTCACACAGGAGTTGGCGACCGTTACCGGCATCGAAATGCCAGGGCGGGCGGGCCTTGATCCCCTGACGTCGTCCGATGGCGGCATCGCCGCGCTGGTCTTCATCCAGCAGCAGTTCCGCTGGATTGAGCCGCTCCAGCTCGGCCAGCAAGCCCTCCCGGCCCTGGCCTTCCTGGAGGGTGAATCGCCCGCTGCTCAGGTCCAGGGCCGCCAGCCCCCAGTTGTCCTCTTCCTGATGCAAGGCGCAAAGGAGATTATCCCGTCTTTCTTCCAGCAAGGCTTCGTCGGTGACGGTGCCCGGCGTGATGATGCGCACCACCTTGCGTTCCACCGGGCCCTTGCTCTTGGCCGGGTCACCGACCTGCTCGCAGATCGCGATCGATTCACCGAGCCTGACCAGGCGGGCCAGGTAACTCTCCGCCGAGTGGTAGGGCACACCGGCCATGGGGATGGGCTGGCCCTTGGATTCGCCGCGCTTGGTCAGGGTGATGTCGAGCAGCTCGGCGGCGCGGCGCGCATCGTCGAAGAACAGCTCGTAGAAATCGCCCATGCGGTAGAACAGCAGGATGTCCGGATAGTCCGCCTTTACCTGCAGGTACTGGCGCATCATGGGGGTATGTCCGGCGAATCGGTCTTCGCTCATGCCCTGGTCCTGCGGTCCGAAAGACTGGAAGAAATCACGGGTTCCGAAGGCGTGCTTCGGGCCGGGCATCGTATTGTGAAGGCGGCCGAGTCGCAAGCTTGGTCCCGAAAGTTGGCAGAGTTTCGCCAGCGGCGCCGCTTTCCGTTACTATCCAACGCCATGAGTCAGTACAAAGCTCCGGATGATCAGCAACTGCGGACCCTGGCGGACAACCTGGGTCAGCGTCTGCTTGCCTGTGGTTGGCGGCTTGTCCTGGCTGAGTCCTGTACCGGCGGTTGGCTGGCCAAGTGTCTCACTGATGTGGCGGGCAGTTCTGCCTGGTTCGAACGGGGCTGGGTGAGCTACTCGAACAGTGCCAAACAGGACATGCTGGGCGTTTCGGCGACATTGCTGGAAAGCCATGGTGCGGTGTCCGAAGCGGTGGTCACGGCCATGGCCCGCGGTGCCCGCCGCGCGGCCGGCACTGAACTTGCCCTGGCCGTGAGCGGTGTTGCCGGCCCGGATGGGGGCAGTGATGAGAAACCCGTGGGCATGGTCTGCTTCGGTCTTGCGGATCGCAATGACAGTCAGGCCTGGACACATTATTTCAGCGGCGACCGTGAGGCCATTCGCCGGGCCAGTGTTGCCGAAGGGCTGCGTGGCTTGATCGAATCCATCCCGCAGCTCGAAGAAGGGAGTTGATCCATTGAGTTCCGAACGACTGTTTTTTGCGCTCTGGCCGGATGAATTGACCCGTCAGGCGCTGTTCCGGCAGGCCGAAGGCGTCCAGGCTGCCGCCGTGGATGGCAAATCGGTGCCGGCCGAAAATTTCCACATTACTTTGCGTTTTCTCGGCAGTCTGGATATCGATGACTGGCGCCGGGCGGAACGGGCCGCCGGCCGCGTTCGCAAGCGGGATATCGAACTGGTGGTGGATCACGCCGGGCACTGGAGCGAGACTCGCGTGCTATGGCTTGCCTGCCAGGATGTGCCGGACCCGCTGCTGGGTCTGCTTGCCGATCTCAATACCGAATTGGGCGGCGAGGGCTTTGAGTTCCGCAGCCGGCCCTGGCGTCCTCACGTCACCATTGGCCGGGGGGTCACTCAGGTCACCGAATTACCCTCAATCGAACCCGTCCGCTGGGCCGTCACCCGCTTCGTGCTGGTCCGCTCCGAGCTGGGAGGCCGGCATTCCGAGTACGAAGTCGTGCGGGAGTGGGACCTGGCCACTTCTGATTAGGGAACCTCTGATTAATTCATTCGCGCTTCCCATTGATCCGGGACTGGCAAAGACTACTGTATGGATGTACACTTCGCCCGACCGACAGGGGTTGTCGGCCGGTACTGACAGGATGATCCGCCGAACGGGCGCGATTTGATCTTTCAGGGCCGGCCCGGGCAATGGGATAATGCTGCCCCGAATCACCTCTCACCCTGGCCCCGACCGTGTAACGGGGGCCGACAGCGGAAAAGCTCATGGGGGTTTTGATGGACGAGAACAGGAAAAAGGCGCTGGCCGCCGCCCTTGGCCAGATCGAGAAGCAATTCGGCAAGGGCTCCGTGATGCGCATGGGCGATGGCGCCCACATGCGGGATATTCCGGCTGTATCCACCGGCTCCCTGGGCCTGGACGTGGCCCTGGGCGTGGGCGGCCTGCCGCGCGGCCGGATTGCCGAGATCTACGGTCCGGAATCATCGGGCAAGACGACCCTCACCCTGCACGTTATCGCCGAATGCCAGCGCAAGGGCGGCACGGCGGCATTTGTCGATGCCGAGCACGCCCTCGACCCGGAATACGCCGAAAAGCTGGGCGTGAACCTGGACGATCTGCTGGTTTCCCAGCCGGACACCGGTGAACAGGCCCTGGAAATCGCCGACATGCTGGTGCGCTCCGGTGCGGTGGACGTGGTGATCGTTGACTCGGTGGCCGCGCTCACGCCCAAGGCCGAAATCGAAGGCGAGATGGGCGACTCCCATGTGGGGCTCCAGGCTCGCCTCATGTCCCAGGCGCTGCGCAAGCTCACCGCCAACATCAAGCGCTCCGGCACCCTGGTGGTCTTCATTAACCAGATTCGCATGAAGATCGGCGTCATGTTCGGCAGTCCCGAGACGACCACCGGCGGTAATGCCCTCAAGTTCTACTCTTCCGTGCGCCTCGACATTCGCCGCATTGGCGCCATCAAGAAGGGCGACGAAGTGCTCGGCAACGACACCCGGGTGAAGGTGGTCAAGAACAAGGTGGCCCCGCCCTTCAAGCAGGCCGAGTTCGAAATCCTCTACGGCCAGGGCATTTCCCGGCACGGCGAGATCATCGATCTGGGCGTGGCCCATGGCCTGGTGGACAAGGCCGGTGCCTGGTACAGCTACAAGGGCGATCGCATCGGGCAGGGCAAGGACAACGCCCGCCAGTTCCTCCGGGACAATCCTGAGATTGCCGAGGAGATCGAGACGGTCCTGCGCGAGAAGCTGCTGCCGCAGAAGAAACAGGCGGAAGAGTCGCAGGACCAAGAACAGGAAAAGCAGGCGGAAGCCTGATAAGCGAGTGGGCCGGCTGATTGCAGCCGGCCCATCCTTTCGTCATTCCCTCACGGTTTGCCGATTCTCATGGCCGAGCCCAACGACAGCCAGGATAGTGTCGACAAGGCCACGGCCTTCGCTGTCCGTCTCCTCTCACGCCGGGAATATGCCCGCCAGGAACTGGCCCAGCGCCTGAGCCGCAAGGGATATGGCAGCGAGACCCGAGAAGCGGTCCTTGCCCGTCTGGAAGAGCTGGGTTATCTGGACGAATCCCGTTTCGTGGAGCACTTTGTCCGCAGCCGCATTGACCGCGGCTCGGGACCCCTCAAGATTCGCGCCGAACTCATGCAGCGGGGCGTGGATGGCGCCCTGATCGATCGTGGCCTGGCCGAGGCCGACTGCGATTTCAGTCGCCTGGCCGCCAGTGTCCGCCAGCGCCGTTTCGGCGAGGAACGCCCCGCCGCGCTGGAAGAAAAGGCCCGCCAGGCCCGCTTCCTCGCCCAGCGCGGCTTCGCCGCCGACCACGTCCGCACCGCCCTCGACGTCGACCCGGCTGAACTCGGGCTGGAATGAACTGGGATCAATTGCCTCGAACAGATGGCCTCGCGCAAAGGGCGCCAAGGACGCCAAGAGAAAAGAATGATCGCGCGAGAATATGTTTTCTTCGCGTCCTTGGCGGCCTTTGCGCGAGGCCATCTTTCCGTACCCGGTCGCAAGCCACCCCCGGCTCAAGGCATAATAATCGTTTGCGCCGATTTCTCCTGAACAACGTCGAGAGACCATGTCCCAGCCCATGACCGACAAATCGAAGACCTTGAGCACCAATGAATTGCGTCAGCGCTTTCTGGACTATTTCCGGGAGCGGGGCCATGCCATCGTTCCTTCCAGTCCGCTGGTGCCGCAGAACGACCCCACCCTGCTGTTCACCAACGCGGGCATGGTGCAGTTCAAGGATGTGTTTCTGGGCCGGGAGAAGCGTGATTACAGCCGGGCCACCACTTCCCAGCGCTGTGTGCGTGCCGGCGGCAAGCACAACGACCTGGAAAATGTGGGCTACACCGCCCGGCACCATACCTTCTTCGAGATGCTGGGCAACTTCAGCTTCGGCGACTACTTCAAGCGCGAGGCCATCCAGTACGCCTGGGATTTCCTGACAAAGGAAGTGGGGTTGGCGGAGGATCGGCTCTGGGTCACCGTCTATGAGGAAGACGACGAAGCCGCCGACATCTGGCTGAAGGAGCTCGGGGTCAGTCCCGAGCGTTTCTCCCGCATCGGGGAGGCGGACAATTTCTGGTCCATGGGCGACACCGGGCCATGCGGGCCCTGTTCCGAGATTTTCTACGATCACGGCCCGGAGGTGGCCGGCGGTCCCCCCGGCACGCCGGAAGAAGACGGCGACCGCTATGTGGAGATCTGGAACCTGGTCTTCATGCAGTATGACCGGGACGCGGATGGCAACATGAAGCCCCTGCCGGCGCCCTGTGTCGATACCGGCATGGGCCTGGAGCGGATCGCGGCCGTGCTCCAGGGCGTGCACAGCAACTACGATACCGACCTGTTCCAGCGCCTGATCCGGGCGGCGGCCGAGGCGGTGGGCGGCAGCCAAGACCTGGACCACCCCTCGCTCAAGGTCATCGCCGATCACATTCGCGCCTGCAGCTTTCTGATCGTGGACGGGGTGATTCCGTCCAACGAGGGTCGCGGCTATGTCCTGCGCCGCATCATCCGCCGGGCGGTGCGCCATGGCTACAAGCTGGGCGCCCAGGACAGTTTCTTCCACAAGCTGGTGCCCACCCTGGTGGCCGAGATGGGCGAGGCCTTCCCGGAACTGGAGCGCAAGGCAGATGAGGTTGTCCGGGCCCTGCGGCGGGAGGAGGAGCGATTCTCCGAGACCGTGGCGCAGGGCATGAAGCTCCTTGACGAGGTCATCGCCGATCTCGACGGCGACACCATTCCGGGCGAGACCGTGTT
>NZ_SLKM01000221.1:0-5364 GCF_007134575.1 Natronospira sp. | reverse complement strand
GATGCCCAAATAACAACTAATTCTTTGTACTAGCTCAAATTCACCCCTAAGCTTTTCCGCAAATGCTCATCAAGACCGGTTGAGGGACAGGCCCGACGATACCGGGGCAACCAGTGGAGCCATCCACCCAGGTGCCAATTCCTGCGGGGAGCCATTCAGGCTCACCGAGAGATGAGCGAAGCCGTGCTGCTTCGGTTACCCGTCCGAGATCACGTCCTTCGCCATCGGCTCCCCGCAGGCTTTCTGTTCAAGCAAAGCGGAGGAGAATAAGGTGGCAGCCCTTGCAGCAACACTCAGCACACCCTTCGATCGTGAGTTTCTGGAAGAAACCGCGATTCCCCCCTGCCAGTCAGGAGAGCTTGAGACCACGGTAGATGCCGGTGGCCATGGCATGACGGTGCGACTGCCCTGGCGTTTGCTGGGCAGACCGGGATTGCCGGTCCTGCTGGTGCTTGGCGGCATCAATAGCGGTCGGAAGTTGGAAAGCTGGTGGTCCCGGCAGGTCGGTATCGGACGGTCACTGGACCCGACGCGGTTTCGCCTTCTGAGTGTGGACTGGGCTGACAGTGAGCAGCAGCGCCAATCGCCCTTGCTGACCCAAGATCAGGCCCAAGCCATCGAAGCGCTTGCCGATCATCTCGGCATTCAACGTTTGCATGGGGTGATTGGTGCCTCCTTCGGGGCCATGGTGGGCCTGGCCCTGGCGGAGCGGGATCGACTCTTCATCGACAGGCTGCTGCTGATCAGTGGCGCCCACTACAGCCATCCCGCTGCGACCGCGGCCCGCCATCTGCAAAGAGAGATTGTGCGTCTGGCCGAGGTGGCGGGGCTGCCACGCACGGGACTTGCACTGGCCCGTGGCCTGGCCATGAGCACTTATCGCACCCCCGAGTTGTTCGCCGAGCGTTTCAATGAAACCGACGCGGTGGATCGTCTGCAAAGCCTGGAATCCTATCTTGGCCATGTTGGGCATCAGTTCGCCCGGCGCTATGAAGCGGATCAGTTTCTCGGCTTATCCGAAGCCCTGGATCTGCATCAAGTGGACCCGAGCCGGATTCGGGTGCCGGCAACGGTGGTCGGGGTCGACAGTGATCAGCTCGTGCCCCTAACCCAGATCAGGGCATTGGCCGAGGGCCTGGCCGGCCCGGTGGCACTGGATGTGATCCAGAGCCGCTATGGCCATGACGCCTTCCTGACCGAACACCTTCGCATCAGCAAGATTCTTAACGCCTGCTTCAAGGAGAAGACCCATGCCACTGCCTGATCAGCATGCCCAGACCATTGCCGCACGCACCGGGGTGGATTGCGACACGCAATACGGATCGGTGATACCGCCCATCCACATGAGCAGCACCTTCAGCTTCGCTGACTACGGTGAGGCCCGTGCTCATGATTACAGCCGCTCGGGCAATCCCACCCGCGACCGGCTCGCCGATGCCCTGCGCGATCTGGAAGGGGGCGCGGCGGCGACGGTGACCGCCACCGGCATGGCGGCGATCACCACGGTGCTGCAGCTGGCCGGGCCGGATGATCTGATCCTGGCCACCCATGATTGCTACGGCGGTACCTTTCGTCTCCTGGATGCCTGGGCCCGCCAGGGTCGCTTTCAGCTCAGCTTCGTTGATTTCAACGACCCGGCGGCGGCGCGTGAGGCCCTGGCCCGGCGGCCCAAGCTGGTTTGGCTGGAATCACCCAGCAATCCCCTGCTGCGCATCACCGATATCGCCCAGGTCTGTGAACGGGCCCGGGAGGTGGAGGCCCGGGTGGTGGTGGACAATACCTTCTTGTCCCCGGCCCTGCAGCAGCCCCTGTCACTGGGCGCGGACATCGTCGTGCATTCCACCACCAAGTACATCAACGGGCACAGCGATGTCATCGGCGGTGCCATTATCAGCGCCGATCCGCAAGCGGGTGAGGAGATTGCCTGGTGGGCCAATTGTCTCGGGGTGACCGCTGCTGCCTTCGATGCCTGGCTGACCCTGCGCGGGCTGCGCACCCTGCATGCCCGCCTGGCCCTGCACCAGGAAAACACCGCCCGGGTTTGTGAGTTTCTCGCCGACCATCCGGCCGTTAGCAAGATCTACTATCCCGGCCTGACCAGTCATCCGGGGCATGCCATCGCCCGTCGTCAGCAGTCCGGTTTCGGGGCCATGCTCAGTTTCGAACTGGAAGGGGGCGAGGCCGCCGTGCGTCGTTTCCTGTCCGGTCTGCGATGTATCACCCTGGCCGAGTCCCTGGGCGGGGTGGAAAGCCTGATCGCCCATCCGGCCACCATGACCCATGCCGCCATGCACCCCGATGCCCGCCGTCGGGCGGGCATCGGTGATGGCCTGCTGCGCCTGTCGGTGGGGATTGAATCCACTCGGGACCTCATTGCCGATCTCGACCAGGCCCTGTCCGGTCTGCTCACGCGCCAGGCCGCCGGCCTGGAAGGAGTCGGGACATGAGCGAGTTGATCATTGAAGGCAATGCCCTGCGCCGGGCGGAGGTGAACGCCCAGGCCGAGAGCAGCATTCCGGTGGCCATCATCGGCACCGGCAACGTGGGTGGTGAACTGTTGAATATCCTGACCGATCGCCAGCCCGGCCGCCTGCGCCTCTTGGCCTTGGCCAATTCCCGGCAGATGCTTTTGGATGAGCAGGGCTTGGCATTCGACGGCCTGGACGAGCGCCTAGAAGCGGCGGGCCGACCCACCTGCCTGGATCGGCTGGTTTACCACCTGCGTCACCACGCGGCTCGCGGCGTCATCGTGGATCTCACCGCCAGCCCGGAAGTCGCCGCGCGTCACGCGCAATGGCTGCGGGCCGGTCTCGAGGTGGTGACTGCCAATAAGTGGGCGGTGGCCGCCGGGGAGGAGGCCTATCAGCGCCTGCGCGCGGCCAGTGAAGTGTCAGCCTACCGCCATGCGACCACCGTCGGTGCCGGCCTGCCCCTGCTGGAAACCATCCAGCGCCTGCGTGCCAGTGGCGAGCGTATTCTTTCAGTCTCCGGTCTGTTCTCCGGCACCCTGAGCTATCTCACCCAGGCCCTGGCCACCGGCCGGCCCTTCAGCGAGGCCCTGAGCGAAGCCCAGCAACAGGGCCTCACCGAGCCCGATCCCCGCCTGGACCTTTCCGGCCTGGACGTGGCCCGCAAACTCATCATCACCGCCCGCGCTGCCGGCCATTCCATCGATCCGAAACAGGTGGCGGTGGAAAGCCTTTATCCGGAGACCCTGGCCGACTGGCCCCTGGCCGATTTCCTCGATCGCGCCGGACCGGAACTGGATGCCTACTGGCAGGCCCACCCGGCCCGCAAGCAACAGGGCGTACCCCGCTATGTGGCGACGGTGGATGGTGAGGGCAGGGCGCAAGTGGGCATCCGCTGTCTGCCGGCGGACCACCCCTTCGTCGCCATCGGCCCCACCGACAACATCTTCCAGATCCGCACCGACAGCTATGATGATACCCCCATAATCATCCGCGGTCCGGGCGCCGGCGCCCGCGTGACCGCCACCCAGGTCCTGGCGGATATCCAGCAGTTCAGGGTGACGTGAGTCCCCGGGCAGCCTACGCAGGGGCTGACTCGTAGGTAGCTTGATCCCGGGAGAGCTTGGTAAATGATTGCACCAGATCGTCGATCTGCTGGTGGGCTGACTGTTTGGAACGCTCATGGCGTTCATCCCCGAATTCCTGGTATTCGATGCTGACAAAATGTTTGTCATTGACGCCAAGGTAATGGGCCACCGTGGCGATATGGGTGTCCAGGTGGTTCATGTGGTGGCGGCTTCCGCCGGGCTGAAACCCGAATTCGCCCTTGGAACTGAGCAGCACCAGGCGCTTGCCCCTGAAGATGGGCTCAAGCGGCCAGTCCCCACGCCCAAGATCGAAGGAGAAGGTCTTGTTGACCCGAATTACCTGATCAAACCAGGCCTTGAGAGCCGCCGGCATGCCGTAGTTGTACATCGGCGAGGCAATCACGATGAGATCGGCCCGGTCGACCTCATCGATCATCTCGTCGGAAGATGCCAGCAGTTTGCGCTGATGTTGGTCGCGCTGTTCGGCTGGTGTGAAGGCGGCCCCAATCCAGGCCTCGCTGATAAAGGGGGGCGGATGGCTGCCTATGTCCCGCGTAATGACTGTGGTTGTCGGCGCCTTTGAACGCCACGCCTGTTGGAAGTGTTCCGCCATTTTTCTTGAAATGGAGCCCTCGCCGCGGGCGCTGGCCGTGATGAGCAAGATGGTGCTGGACATTGCGCTCTCCTGGTCTTAACTTGAGGTAATATAAGGATAGAAGTCGCAAAGGCCCTTTTAAAACGGAAATAATTTGCCTGATAGATGAGAAAGACTCATCCTGGTGGCCAGCCATGAGAGACCTCCCGCCCCTCAATGCCCTGCGCGCCTTCGAGGCGGCGGCTCGGCGTGGCAGTTTTCAGGCTGCCGCCGACGAGCTCCATGTGTCGGCAACCGCCATCAGCCACCATATCCGGCACCTGGAAGAGCTGCTCAAGCAGCCACTGTTCATTCGTCATCCCCGGCCAATCCGTTTGACTGCGGCGGGTCAGAAACTCTTCCCCGCCCTTCGCGACGGCCTGGATCAGATTGGCGCCGGGGTCGCGGCCGTTCGTGCCGCGAGCACCAGACAACCACTGGTCATCACCACGACGCCGGCATTTGCCAGTCGCTGGCTGATTCCACGGCTGGGGGAGATCAACAAGGCCTTGAATGGTGGGCGGGTGGCGGTGCTGGCTTCCGAGACAGTTGCGGATTTGCATTCGGGAGAAGCGGACCTGGCGATCCGATATACCCGCTCGCCGCCTGATGATTTCGCATGCCATCACCTGTTTGAGGATCACTACCAGCCATTTTGCCATCCCCGTTTGCTGGCCGGCACCGCGCAGGCGCGGGTGCTGTTGGAGTATCCCCTGATACATTTCCAGTGGAAGCAAAAGGGGGTGGCAGTCCCGGACTGGTCGCGATGGCTGGATTCCGCTCGACAGCTACGTCCTGACGTCGCCCTGCCACTGTCGGACGACGGCATCCATTTCAGCGAGGAAACCCACGCTATCGAAGCGGCTGTCATGGGGCAGGGCGTGGCGCTTCTAAGTGATCAATTGGTGGCCCGGGAGCTGCAGGCCGGGATGCTGGTGCCGGCGGTGGATCATGCCATTTCGGGCTTGGCCTTTTACGTCATCCATACGGCAGACAATAGCCGACGAGGTGAGATCGAAGCCTTCATCGAGCAGTTGTTCAATGCCCTATGAGAACGGCGATCTTAATCCTGGACCAGCCCAGACTCGCGCAGGAAACGCGCGTAAGATTCTCGGGCCTGCTCCCGGCGCATGACATTGTTGTGATGGGCGTTTTTCACCAAGACCAACTGCTT
>NZ_SLKM01000057.1:0-5382 GCF_007134575.1 Natronospira sp. | reverse complement strand
TGAGGGCGCGGGCCTGATTGTCCACCGCCGCCTGCCCGGCCTCACTGCTGAGATCAATGAAGCGCGGCACGGCCACGGCTGACAGCAGGCCGACAACGACCAGCACCACGGTCAATTCGATCAGCGTGAAACCCTGCTCCCTGCGACCCTGAGTCATCCGGCAATCCTTGGGCGGCAAAAGGCGCCTGTGAATATCTGGGCGCAGAATAAACGGATTTGGGCCGAATTCTCAATATTCTTATGTAAAAAAGACGGCGCCGGGCGGTTCGGAAGCGCCGGCAAACCGGGCCCGCCCCTTCAGGCGTCGTTGGAGGCCTGCCTGGCGTTACGCTGGCGGACGGCGCGGACAGCCTCTTCGGCCTTGGGGTATTCGTAGTCCCGTTGCGGGCTGATCTCACGGAGGCGGGATTCGATCCAGAGCTGGGCCTTTTCATTGATTTCGGCGGGGGTCAGACCGCTGGGATCGATGGGCTCGCCGACGATGACCTTGATGGTGCCGGGGCGTTTAATGAACTCCACACGACCCCAGAAATCGCCGGCGTTGTGGCAGATGGGGATGACCGGGACGCCGGTATCCCGGGCCAGGATGGCGGCACTGCGGCCATAGCGACGGGTCTTGCCCGGCGCCATGCGGTGGCCTTCGGGGAAGATCATGAGCCAGCTGCCGTCGGCCAGCTTCTGCTTGCCCTGGCTGACCACCTGCTCCACCGCCCGGCGGCCACCACCACGATTGATGGCGATCGGATTGAGCAGGGCCAGGCCCCAGCCAAACATGGGAATGAACAACAACTCCCGTTTCAGCACCCAGGACTGGGGACGGCGGAAGATGTCGAGCTGACACAGGGTCTCCCAGGCGGATTCATGTTTCCAGAGGGTAATACAGGGGCCGTCGGGGACCTCGCCCTGATACTCCACCTGGTAATCCAGGCGGCAAATGTGGCGTAGCAGAAAAAGCTGGAGCCGGGCCCAGCTCTGAGGGATGAGAAAACGCACGCGCTGACCGAAGGGCATAAGGCAGAGCAGTGCAATCACCCAGGGGATGACACTGAGGGCCATCAGGGTGTTGAACAGGGCGCTACGCAATAACTGCATCAGGACTCGGCTCCGTCCTCGTCGACTTCGCCATGCTCGCCAAGCAGATGATTGGCGGCGGCGGCCAGATCCTCGAAGACTTCCACTTCTTCCAGAATCCCCCGCCGTTCGAGACGCTCCCGGGTTTCCTCGCCCCGCCCGGTGAGCACCAGAATGGGGCGGGCACCGGCGGCGCGGGCGACATCGATATCCTTTTCGCTGTCGCCGATCATGGGCACATGGGTGAGGCTGGTCTGAAAACGGCGGGAGATATCGTGCAGCATGCCCGGCCGGGGCTTGCGGCAATCGCAGGCATCGTCCGGGTGATGGGGACAGAAGAAGAAGGCATCGATCTCACCGCCGTGGCCGCGCAGCAGGGACTGGATCTTGTTATGAATCCCCAGCAGGTCACTGGGCGTGAACAGGCTCCGACCCAGGCCGGACTGGTTGCTGGCCACCGCCACCCGCCAGCCGCCCCGGTTCAGGCGCGCGATGGCCTCCAGACTCCCCGGCAGCATATGGCACTCCTCCGGCGACTTGATGTAGTCGTCGGATTCCTCGTTGATGGTGCCATCGCGGTCGAGAATGACTAGGCGCATACTCTATCCCGTTTGCAGCCGAGAGATGTCCGCGACTGTCGTGAACGATTGCCGTAGTGCGGCAAGCAGGCCGAGGCGGGCGCGCTTGAGGTCGGCGTCGTCGGTCATGACCAGGACGTCGTCGAAGAAGCGGTCCACCGCCTCACGCAGGCCGGCAAGGATTTCCAGGCGGCGGGTGTAGTCCGACTCGGCCTCGGCCGCGCGGGCGGCCCTGTCCAGTTCGCTTGCCAGGGTCTGTTCCGCCGCTTCCTGCAGTTTGCCGGCATCAAAGCCCTCGACGGTCTCGCCGTCTTCGGCGGCCTTGCGCAGCAGATTGCCGATGCGCTTGTTGGCCGCGGCCAGGGATTCACTGGCCTCCAGTTCCAGAAAGCGGCTGACCGCCTGCAGGCGGCGATCGAAATCGGCCGGGCGGGTGGGCCGCACGGCGGCCACCGCCTCGAAGACCTCGGGGCGCACACCCCGCTCACGGTACCAGGCCCGCAGCCGATCCATGAGGAATTCGAAGACCGACTGGTGCAGCTCCTCGCTCATGGACAGACCTTCCGGCAGGGTCTCACCGGCGCTTCGGATCAGGGCATCCAGGTCCAGCGGCAGATCGCGCTCCACCATCATCCGCAGCAGGCCAAGCGCGGCGCGGCGCAGGGCGAAGGGATCCTTGTTGCCGGAGGGCTTTTGATTGGCGGCGAAGCTGCCCACCAGGGTGTCGAGGCGGTCGGCGATGGCCAGGGCCAGGCCCTCGGCGGTTTCGGGCAGGGCGTCGCCGGCCTGGGCCGGGCGGTACTGGTCGCGGATGGCGTCGGCGACCTTGTCGCCCTCGCCGTCCTCGCGGGCGTAATGCCCGCCCATGATGCCCTGCAGCTCCGGGAACTCGCCGACCATGTCGGTGAGCAGATCACAGCGGGCCAGGGTGGCGGCCCGTTCGGTGGCCTTGATATCGGCGCCCAGTTCCCCGGCGATGCCGGCGGCCAGTTTTTCCACCCGGCGGCGCTTGTCACCCAGGCTGCCGAGCTTTTTCTGAAACAGCACATCGTCCAGGCCCGCGACCCGGTCGGCCAGCTTCTTCTGGCGGTCGGTGGTCCAGAAGAACATGGCGTCATCCAGGCGCGGGCTGATCACCCGCTCATTGCCGGTCTGGATGGTTTCCGGGTCCGTGCTTTCGATATTGGCCACGGTGATGAAGCCGGGCTTGAGCGCGCCCTGCCGATCACGCAGGGCGAAGTAGCGCTGATGACCTTCCAGGGTGGCGACGATGACCTCGTCGGGCAGGGCCAGGAAGCGGTCTTCATAACGCCCGGCCATGGGCACCGGCCATTCCACCAGGGCGGCGACCTCGGCGATCAGGGCTTCATTGAGCTCGGCCGTACCGTCCAGGCTTTCGGCCAGTTCGCTCACCCCCCGGCGGATATGGTCCTTTAGTGCACCGCGGGCATCGTCGGGGAAGACCTTGGCCTTGCTCAGCGCCGGCTCATAACTGTCGGCATTGGCGATATCGAGGGGCTCGGGGTGGTGAAAGCGGTGGCCGCGACTGTGGCGGCCGGTCTCCACCCCCAGGATCTGGCCGGGGACCAGCTTGTCGTCGAGCAGACAGACCACCCAGTGCACCGGGCGGGCAAATTCCACATCGCCATCGCCCCAGCGCATGCGCCGCTTGGCCGGCAGCTTGCGCAGAACCTCATCGGCCAGCGCCGGCACGATGTGCTCGGCGGGCTCGCCGCGGATGGTGCGTCGCCAGGCCAGGCGCTCGCCCTTGTCGGTGGCCTTGTGTTCCAGTTGATCCAGGCTCACCCCGCAGGAGCGGGCGAAACCCTCGGCGGCCCTGGTGGGCTTGCCGTCGCCGTCGAAGGCCTTGTCCACGGCCGGGCCGAGACGCTCTTCCTCGCGGTCACGCTGGCGCGGCAGCACGCCGGCCTGGCGCATGGCGAGGCGGCGCGGCGAAACGAACCATTCCGCCGCCCCGGCCTGCTCGTCGGCCAACAGGTCGTTGTCGGACAGGGCGCGGTTGAGCTGCTCGGCAAAGGCACGAGCCAGGCCGGCCGCTTCACTGGGCGGCAGTTCCTCGGTACCGATCTCGATCAGCAGGCTGCGATGATCAGGCATTGCTGGCGGTCCCCTTGTTGTCTTCGCGGCAGAGCGGGAAGCCCAGGGCCTCCCGACGCGCGTAATAATTCTCCGCCACCGCCCGGGCCAGGTTGCGGACCCGCAGGATGTAGCGCTGGCGCTCGGTCACGGAAATGGCGTGGCGGGCGTCGAGCAGATTGAACTGGTGGGAGGCGCGGAGGACCATTTCATAGGCTGGCAGCGACAGCTCCAGTTCCAGCAGGCGACGGCACTCGGCCTCAGCCTGTTCGAAGCCGGCGAACAGGGCCTGGGTGTCGGCCTGCTCGAAGTTGTAGGTGGACTGCTCCACCTCGTTCTGCAGGAAGACATCGCCGTAGCTGACCCGGCCGTGGGGCCCATCGGTCCAGACCAGGTCATAGACCGATTCCACCTGCTGCAGGTACATGGCCAGACGTTCCAGGCCATAGGTCAGCTCGCCGGTCACCGGACGGCATTCCAGGCCGCCAGCCTGCTGGAAGTAGGTGAACTGGCTGATTTCCATGCCGTTCAGCCACACCTCCCAGCCCAGGCCCCAGGCGCCCAGGGTGGGGGATTCCCAGTTGTCTTCCACGAAGCGGATGTCGTGCTCCAGCGGGTCCACGCCCAGGGCGGTGAGGGAGCCCAGATAAAGCTGCTGGATCTCCAGCGGCGAGGGCTTGATCACCACCTGGAATTGGTAATAGTGCTGCAGGCGGTTGGGGTTCTCGCCGTAACGGCCGTCGGTGGGCCGGCGGCAGGGCTGGACATAGGCCGCGGACCAGGGCTCCGGGCCCAGGGAACGCAGGAAGGTGGCCGGGTGAAAGGTCCCTGCCCCCATCTCCATGTCATAGGGCTGCATCAGGACACAGCCCTGTTCGGCCCAGTAGCTCTGGAGACGCAGAACCAAGTCCTGAAAAGTCTCCGGCGGCGCGGCAATATCGGTCATGGAAGATCGCCCTGAATGATTGCGGTCAAAACAAAACGCGACATTATAAAGCAAGCGGAGGCTTGCCTGCCGGGAAGCCCTGAGACCTTCTACAGCGGGATGGCAATGGCCACCCCGGACAATAGCCTTTAATTATCAATATCGTTAAAACAATTCATTTTACTTTTTATATCAGTGCTCGCTAAAGTACATCGCAAGTCAGGCGGAAACGCCCTGATGCTTCCCCCCACAAGCAAGCCAATGAGGTGATCACGATGGAAACCGAAAACACTGTCAGCCTGCCCCGTCTCAATGAGCGGGCCCCGAACTTCGACGCCCCCACCACACACGGCCGCAAGACCCTGGAGGACTACAAGGGCAAGTGGCTGGTGCTGTTCTCGCATCCGGCGGACTTCACCCCGGTGTGCACCACTGAATTCGTCGCTTTCGCCAAGGCGGCGGACCAGTTCGCGGAACTCAATACCGAGCTGTTGGGCCTGTCCATCGACAGCCACTATTCACACATCGCCTGGGCTCGGAACATCGAAGAGAAGTTCGGTGTGACCATTCCCTTCCCGATCATTGCCGATCTGTCCATGGCCGTGGCCAAGGCCTACGGCATGGTGCACCCGGGTGCGTCGGATACCTCCGCGGTGCGGGCGACCTTTATCATCGACCCGGAAGGCGTGCTGCGCGCCATGCTCTACTATC
>NZ_SLKM01000232.1:0-5385 GCF_007134575.1 Natronospira sp. | reverse complement strand
GAAGAGCGGCAATCCCATCCTGGGCTTTTTTCAAGGCGTTGCGATTCGCCACGGTATTGGATTTTTCAAGCTTTCGCTTCGCTTGATCACGCGCCCGCATCTCACGTTTGATGGCGGTCGAATACTTCTTCACGTCCCGCCCAAGCTTGCGAATTTCCCGGTCCAGGGCCTTGAATTCCCGCTTGACGGTGGAAACCAAACCACGTCGAGCCTGGTTAAAATTCTTCTCTGCCTGTTTGATGGCTTTAGTCATCACGCGCTCCTGAGTCGCAAATATGCCCGTTCAGTCTAGGCGATTGACGGTAACATTCAAGCAAATCATGCATATTTATCGATTAGAACAAACAGCAAATGCCTAAACCGAGAAGAGTCCCAGCCATACCCCAACTGGATCGAGAAAATGGACTATTGGCGCAGGATCTTGTCCATGGACTTGCCTTTGGCAAGCTCATCCACCAGTTTGTCCAGATAGCGAATCTTCTGCATCAGAGGGTCTTCCACCTCTTCCACCCGAACGCCGCAGACAACACCCTTGATTAGCGAGGCATTGGGATTCAGCCCCGGAGCTTCGGCAAAGAAGTGGTCAAAGCTCTTTTCCTGCTCGAGCTGCTGTTTGAGCCCTGATTGCTCATACCCGGTCAGCCAGCAGATAACTTGATCCACCTCTTCCTGGGTACGCCCTTTTTTCTCCGCCTTCTGAACGTAATGGGGATAGACCTTGGCAAAAGACATATCGAATATGGGGTGCCTGGACATGGTCATTCCTCCCGTGGCTTGGCAACGGCAAGGCAATAGGCCTGTGATTGACGGCGCGACAGCGTGGAAAATTCCTCAAGGACCAGGCCTGCGGTCTCCATCTGCTTTCGGAAGTCCGATTCATAGGTGACCCGGCCGAAATCGATGCTGGTGAGCCGTTTCAGCATGGGCTTCAGCCACTCCATCAGACGTGACGGCCGGGTCTGTATGGTCTGTGTGAAGTATAGTCGGCCGTTGGGCTTGAGGAGCGACAGACAATGTCGCAAGGCGGCTTCGGGGTCGGGCAGGAGCATGAAGCTGGCGGAGAAATAAACCGCGTCATAGGGTCCGCCCTGGTGGTCATAAATGGACTCCAGCCTCACCTCGACCCGGTCGGCCACCGTTGAATTGGCCAGCCGGCGGCGGGCGCGCTCGACATAGTCGGCATCGACGTCCACACCCCTCACCCACATCCGCTTGTCCCGGAGCAACTCGGCATTGGCCAGCAAGGCGCCGGCGGTGCCAATACCCACGTCCAGCAACTCGCATTCCTCGGGCAGGCGCTCAATCACGGCGCGGTACCAGCGCGCGGTCAGGCGGGGGAGCAGACAGTCGTAAAGCAGGCTTCTGATCATGCCGCACAGATTACACGCCAAGGCGGCGGGAGCCCAGGCAAAAAAAGGGCCCGACCATGATGGCCGAGCCCTTCGCTGATTGCTTAGCTGGGATTAGGCGATCAGACATCCGGCCCGAAATCGACGGTGCTTTCCTCGCCGGCAGTCACACTGCTGTTGTGCTTCTGGAGGAATTCGATGTCGTTGCCTTCTTCCGGATCATCCTGGTCCGCCTCGCAGGTAAAGGCGGCGCTATAGTCGGCCTCTTCCAAAAAGCCGACGGTGTACTCGAACTCACCGCTGTCATCATTGAGCGCCACCAGGGCGGAGGTCAGGGGTGGATTATCGCTGCCTTCGCTGCCGGCCTCGGCATCATGACCGGTGTAAACGTAAACCGCCGGCGAGCAGGCATCATCCGCCGCCCAGGCGTCGGCCACGGTGCCGCTGATGGAGCCCACGTCGACATTGTTCACCATACGCAGGGCTGGCTTGAGGATGTAATCCGGCTTGCCCTGGGGGTTGGTGACCGACTTGCGCAGATCGAAGTCGATGGTGAAATCCGCCGCACCCCCGGCCGGCACGGTGAAACCGGAGACCAGCTTGAAACCGGTTTCGGAGCCACTGGGCACGAACAGAGAATGCTGGCCACCATCCTCGAACTCGATGAAGGAATCCACGGTACCGGCCACGGCATTGACCTGCAGGCGAATCCACTCGTATTCCCCGGCCGGCACCGACTCACCCTCCAGCAAGGGCTCGCTGTCGTTGCCCTGCAGGGTGAGCAGGTCAATACTGCGGATCTCATCGAACTCAAAGCTGATGCGCTGGCCGTCGGCGGGTTGAATCTCCACGCCGCTGAACTCCACCACCACCGCGGTGGCGTTATCCACCGGGGCATCGGTGATATCCAGGGACAGTGTCCCCGTTCCGTCGCTGGAGCTGCCGTCAAAACAGCCGGCCAGCATCAAGGTCCCCCCCGCGATCATGAGCAGATTACGCGTATGTCTGTTCATTGCGGGCTCCTTGCTTGGTCTGAGAAAAAATGGGGGGGGCGGGAGAATTCCACCCCCTCATGATGAATAACGGATCAATGCCGTTATCGTTGACCACGGAGCCGCAGGATTGAGCAGAATTCCTAGGTCTTTTTCGGCGTCACCCACATGGTGATGGTGGCGTGGACCACTTCCTCGCCGTTTTCGTCGCGGACGCTGACGGGGATGGGAACATCCTCGCCCTCGCCGAAGGCGGGCAGGGGATCGAGCTCGGCGGTGGCGGTGAGGTGGGTGGCGGCCTTTTTGAGGTAATCCACGGTCATGCCCTTGGGGATCCAGCGGTGGCTCGGGGGCAGGCTGGCCTCGATCATGACCCCGGCGGCCAGTTCGGCCATGTTGCAGATCGCAATGGCGTGGACCGTGCCGATGTGGTTCTGGACCCGCCGCCGCTTGCGGATGCGGACCCGGCAGAGGCCGGGCTCAAGCTCGAGGATGCGGGGACGGATGGTGGCGAAATACGGGGCAGTGTGGGCCACGACCCGGGAGAAAAGCCAGCGGCCACCAGGGTAGCGACTGAGCTTGCGCCAGGTGGTCAGGGTACCGTTCTGCTGACTCATCGTTTTTCACTCCCAGACTGAATTGACGGACCGCCCCTGCAAGGGAGGCGAACACCAGAATGCATGATCAAGGCCGCAAACCATAACACCCCCGGCGCCCACCGGGGCTGCGGCCCATAATCGTTAATTACAATCGAATCTATCCAAACTATTCATTGGAAACTATCGCAACTCTGGTCTATTACTTTAGGTCAGTTACAGCAGGAAACCGGACCATTGTCGGCGGTCAATGCGGACAGTGGCCGGGCGGCGCAGCCTGAAATGGCTGAGAGCGTCGCGTACAAAGACCCGGCTGGCGAGTCAGATGCCATGCCGTGACCCATTCAACCCGCAATTCCAAGGAGCGTGATCGTATGGCTGCCAACATGAAGGAAGCAGGGAAATGCCCCGTCTTTCACGGGGCCCAGACCACCAAGCGTGGCAAGGGCACGACCAACATTGACTGGTGGCCGAACCAGCTCAACCTGAGCATCCTCCACCAGCACACGGCGGAATCGAACCCGCTGGGCGAGAGATTCAATTACCGCGAGGAGTTCAAGAAACTGGACTACGAGGCCCTGAAGAAGGACCTCAAGGACCTGATGACCCAGTCGCAGGATTGGTGGCCGGCGGATTACGGCCACTATGGCGGTCTGTTCATCCGCATGAGCTGGCATGCGGCCGGGACCTACCGCAGTGGCGATGGCCGCGGCGGCGGTGCCACCGGCAACCAGCGTTTCGCCCCCATCAACAGCTGGCCGGATAACGGCAACCTGGACAAGGCCCATCGCCTACTTTGGCCCATCAAGCAGAAGTACGGCAACAAGATTTCCTGGGCGGATCTCCTCATCCTGGCCGGCAACGTGGCCTATGAGGCCATGGGCTTCAAGACCTTCGGCTTTGCCTGTGGCCGGGAAGACATCTGGGCGCCGGAAGAAGACATCTACTGGGGCGTGGAGAAAGAGTGGCTGGACAGCAAGCGCTACAGCGGCGAGCGTGAACTGGAAGAGCCCCTGGCCAATGTGCAGATGGGCCTGATCTATGTGAACCCGGAAGGCCCCGATGGTGAGCCGGATCCCAAGAAGGCTGCCCATGACATCCGCGAAACCTTCAAGCGCATGGCCATGGACGACTACGAGACCGTGGCGCTGGTCGCCGGCGGACACACGGTCGGCAAGGCCCACGGTGCCGCGCCGGACAGCAACCTGGGCCCGGAGCCCGAAGCCGCCCCCATGGAGCAGATGGGGCTCGGCTGGAAGAACAAGCACGGCAGCGGCAAGGGCGATGACACCATCACCAGTGGCCTGGAAGGCGCCTGGACCAAGGAGCCGACCCGCTGGGACATGGGCTACTTTGAGCTGCTGTTCAAGTACGACTGGGAACTGGAAAAAGGCCCCGGCGGCAAGAATCAGTGGAAGCCGAAGAATATCGAGGATGAGGACATGCTGCCCATGGCGCATGATGCTTCCAGGAAAGTACCGCCGATGATGCTGACCACGGACCTGTCCCTGAAGGAAGATCCCGAGTACCGCAAGATCTCGGAACATTTCCGGGACAATCCCAAGGAATTCGAGGATGCCTTCGCCCGGGCCTGGTTCAAGCTGTTGCACCGGGACCTTGGGCCCAAGTCCCGTTACCTGGGACCGGAGGTGCCGAAAGAAGACCTGATCTGGCAGGACCCGGTGCCGCCGGTGGATCACGAATTGATCGACGACAAGGATATCGAGGCGCTCAAGAAGGAGATCCTGGGCACGGGCCTGTCCATCCCGCAACTGGTGAAGACGGCCTGGGGCTCGGCCGCCACATTCCGTGGCTCCGACATGCGTGGCGGCGCCAATGGCGCACGGATTCGCCTGGCGCCTCAGAAAGACTGGGAGGCCAATGAACCGGCCGAGCTGAAAAAGGTGCTGGATGCCCTGGAAGGCATTCAGAAGTCCTTCAATGACGGTGCGGGCGGCAACAAGAAGGTCTCGTTGGCCGACCTGATCGTGCTGGGTGGCAATGCCGCCATTGAAGAAGCCGCCAAGAAGGCCGGGCACAAGATCAGCATTCCCTTCCATCCGGGCCGAACTGATGCCAGTGCCGAACAGACGGATGCGGAATCCTTCGAGGTGCTTGAGCCGGTTGCCGACCCCTTCCGCAACTATCTCAAGAAGCGCTACACCGTGCCGGCGGAGGAGCTCATGCTGGACAAGGCCCATCTGCTGACGCTGACCGCCCCGGAAATGACCGTACTGGTGGGTGGCATGCGTGTACTGGGCGCCAACACGGGTGATTCCCAGCACGGTGTTTTCACCGACCGGCCCGGTGAGCTGACAAACGACTTCTTCGTCAATCTCCTGGACATGGGCACGGAATGGAAGCCGACCTCAAAAGAGGCCGAGACCTTTGAAGGGGTCGACAGAGGGACCGGCCAGAAGAAATGGACGGGAACCCGCGTGGATCTGG
>NZ_SLKM01000287.1:0-18544 GCF_007134575.1 Natronospira sp. | reverse complement strand
GGAGGTCCTTGCCCGGCTTGAAATGGGGCACATACTTGCCGGACAGGGCCACCGACTCACCGGTCTTGGGGTTACGCCCCATGCGAGGTGGCCGGTAGTGAAGGGAGAAGCTGCCGAATCCGCGAATCTCGATTCGACGGCCGCTGGATAGGGAATTACTCATTTGCTCAAGTATGGTCTTGACCGCCAGTTCCACGTCCTTGGCCGGCAAATGCCCCAATCGCCCAGAGAGAACTTCGATGAGCTCGGACTTGGTAATCTTGTTCATCTTGGTGGTCCCCTACCCCTTTCCAAGGAAAACTTCCCCGACGCCTGGCCTGGGCCAGACGCCGGGAAAGCCTATACCTTCATCCCGAAAGATTACTTGTTTTCAAGCTGCTCTTTCAGCAGGTCGCCGAGGCTGGTGGTACCACCGGTGCCCTGGCTGCTGTCGGAGTACTGCTTGACCGCCTTGCGCTCTTCCTGCTCATCCTTGGCCTTGACCGACAGGCTGATCACGCGGGTCTTGCGATCGATGCCGACGATGCGGGCTTCGATATCATCACCCTCGTTGAGCACACTGCGGGCGTCTTCCACTTTCTCGCGGGACAGCTCGGAAGCACGCAGATAACCTTCCTGCTCTTCCGGCAGATCGATCACGGCACCCTTGGCGTCCACTTCGCGGACCTTGCCCTTGATCATGCTGCCCTTGGGATACTCGGCCAGGAAAGCACCCAGCGGGTCCTTGTCCATCTGCTTGACGCCGAGAGAAATCCGCTCGCGCTCGGGGTCGACGGAAAGCACAACGGCTTCCACTTCGTCGCCCTTCTTGAAGTCGCGAATGGCTTCCTCGCCGGTCTGATCCCAGGAGATGTCGGAGAGGTGAACCAGGCCGTCGATGCCGCCTTCCAGGCCAACGAAGATACCAAAGTCCGTGATGGACTTGATCTTGCCGGTGATCTTGTCGCCCTTGTTGTGGGTGGCGGCGAACTCGTCCCACGGGTTGGGCTGGCACTGCTTCATGCCGAGGGAGATGCGGCGACGCTCTTCGTCGATATCCAGCACCATGACCTCGACTTCATCGCCCACCTGGCAGATCTTGCCGGGGTTGATGTTCTTGTTGGTCCAGTCCATTTCGGACACGTGCACCAGACCTTCCACACCTTCCTCGATTTCCACGAAGGAACCGTAATCGGCCAGGTTGGTCACCTTGCCGAAGATGCGGGCACCAACCGGATAACGGTGGGCGATCTGAATCCACGGATCCTCGCCGAGCTGTTTGAGGCCCAGGGACACGCGCATGCGCTCACGGTCGAACTTGAGCACCTTGACCTCGATCTCGTCGCCCACGTTGACCACCTCGGAGGGATGGTTCACGCGGCGCCAGGCCATGTCGGTGATGTGGAGCAGGCCGTCGATACCGCCCAGGTCCACGAAGGCACCGTAGTCGGTGAGGTTCTTGACGATACCCTTGGTGACCAGGCCTTCCTGCAGTTCTTCCAGCAGCTTGTCGCGTTCTTCCTTGTACTCTTCTTCGACCACCGCGCGGCGGGACACCACCACGTTGTTGCGGCGACGATCGAGCTTGATGACCTTGAATTCCAGTTCCTTGCCTTCCAGGTAGGTGGGGTCGCGCACGGGGCGTACGTCCACCAGGGACCCGGGGAGGAACGCGCGGATGTTGTCCAGGTCGACGGTGAAACCGCCCTTGACCTTGCCACTGAGGTGGCCGTGGACAATCTCGCCGGCGTCGTAAGCGGCTTCCAGCTTGGTCCAGGTGCGGGCACGCTTGGCCTTTTCCCGGGACAGGCGGGTCTCGCCAAAGCCATCCTCGACAGCGTCGAGGGCCACTTCGACTTCATCACCTTCGCTGACTTCCAGCTCGCCCTCTTCATTACGGAACTGGCTGACCGGGATCACACCCTCGGACTTCAGCCCCGCATTGACGATGACGAAATCATCCCGGATCTCAACCACCTTGGCGTGGATGATGGAACCGGGCTGCATCTGCTCCGCGGCGATGCTCTGTTCAAACAGTTCGGCAAAACTTTCTGACATGTGGTTATCTTCCCGTGCCCTCTCGGGCAGCTTCTGTTGTCCGTCACGGGCCATCCCGCCCATGCCGGGGTTTGATTGATCGGATCCGACCTCCTGTCTGATCCGTCCTGCAACGAAAAAACCGGTCAGGCCCCTGGCCTGCCCGGATGTGATGGCCGGCATCCGCCCTTTTGGGGCCTAGCCGTCCAGCCTTTCCTTGACCAGCGAAAGCACGCGATCAAGCACCTGGTTGATGCTCAATTCGGTGGTGTCGATGCGCACCGCATCGTCCGCCGGCTTGAGCGGCGAGGTGGAGCGCTCGGCATCGCGCCGATCCCGCTCCGCAATCGCAACTTCAAGCTCACCAACGTTAGCATCAATCCCCTTCTCTTTCAACTGCTTATGACGTCTCAGGGCCCTTTCCGCGGGGCTTGCGGTCAAAAATATCTTGAGCGGGGCGTCCGGGAAGATGGTGGTCCCCATGTCACGGCCATCGGCCACTAGCCCCGGCGCCTGTCGAAAGTCCTTCTGGAGCTTGACCAGGCCGCGACGCGCGCCGGGCACAGCGGCGATCCGCGAGGCCATGGTGCCGCAATCCTCGGTCCGGATTTCCCGGCTCACATCCTCGCCGGCAAGCAGCACCCGCTGCTCGCCCTCGCCGGCCTCGAAACGCACCGCCAGGCTCTGGGCCATGGTTTCCAGGCGGGCTTCCTCCTCGGGTGCCACACCGGCGCGCATGGCCGACAGGGCCAGCAGGCGATAAAGGGCGCCGCTGTCCAGAAGATGCCAGTCCAGCGCCTGGGCCAGCAGTGAAGCGGTTGTTCCCTTGCCGACACCGCTGGGCCCGTCAATGGTCACCACCGGAATGTCGGACGACTCGCTATTCACCATCATGACTCCTGAATATTGACCCCCACTGCCTTGCAGCGGGCAATGAAATCGGGGAAAGAAGTGGCCACATTGTCCACATCATCGATCCGCAGTTGCTCGCCGGCGGGCAGCAAGGCGCCCAGCATGGCGAAGCTCATGGCAATACGGTGATCGCCCCGGGAGGCGATCCGGCCGCCCCGAATCGGACCACCGGTGACCGACAGGCCATCGGGCCGGGTCTCCACCGACAAACCCATGGCCTGCAGGCCTTCGGCCATGGCGGCGATGCGATCACTTTCCTTGACCCGCAGCTCGGCCGCGCCCTCCACATGGGTCGTGCCCCGGGCGCGGGCGGCGGCAATCATCAAGGCGGGAATCTCGTCCACCGCCAGGGCCACTTCCTCGGCACTGACGGTAATGGCTTCAAGCGGCTGCCCGGTCACCCGGATGTCAGCCACCGGCTCTCCGCCGACCAATCGCTGGTTCTCCAGACCGACAGCGGCCCCCATCCGTTTCAGCAGGCGCAGGAGCCCATCGCGAGTGGGGTTGATGCCGACCTGGCGCAAGCATATTTCCGCCCCCGGCCGGGCGGCGGCCAGGGCCACGAAGAAGGCCGCCGAGGAAAAATCTGCCGGCACATCGATATCCTGGCCGCGCAGACCACCGGGCCGCAGGCGTACCTCGCCCTGCCCCCATTCGATATCGGCACCCAGACCGGCCAGCATGCGCTCGCTGTGATCCCGGGTGGGCGCCGGCTCGCGGACCCGGGTCTCGCCCCGGGCATGCAACCCCGCCAACAGGATGGCGGATTTGACCTGGGCACTGGCCACCGGCATGGCATAGTCGATCCCCTGCAATCCCTCATGGCTGGCCAGATGCAGGGGCGGACGGCCGTCCTCGGCCCGGATCGCGGCGCCCATGGCGTTGAGCGGATCGACGATTCGCCCCATGGGCCGGCGGCACAGGGAGGCATCTCCCGTCAGGCTGGCGGGCAGGTTCAGGCCCGCCAGCAAACCGGTAAGCAGGCGCAGACCGGTCCCGGAATTGCCCAGATCCAGGGGCTTGTCGGGGGCACGCAGGCCACCACCGGCCGGACCGACCACGCGATAGCTGCCGGGCCCCAGAGAATCAATTCGGGCACCCAGGGCGCGGAGAGCTGCCAGGGTATTGAGGCAATCCCTCGCCTCCAGCAAACCCCGAATCTCGCCACCGCCTTCGGCGATGGCAAGAAACAGCAGCGCCCGATGGGAGATGGACTTGTCACCCGGCACCTGCAGGACGCCGCCAATCTCGGCGGCCGCCCCAAGCTGCCATCCACGTCCCTGTGCCGAGCCCATGCCGGAAACCTGGCTCACGCCGTGGCGCTGCCCATGACCGCATCAAAGGCATGGAAGAAGCGCTCGTTCTCTTCCGGGAGGCCCACCGAGACGCGCACATGGGTGGGCATGCCGTAGCCATCCAGAGGCCGCACGATCACGCCCTGGCGCAGCAGGTCCTGGAAGACCTCACGGCCCGGGCGGCCGGTATCCACGGTAACGAAGTTGCACACCGAGGGAATGGTTTTAAAGCCCCGCTCGCGCAAGCCGGCCTGCATCTTGGCAAGCTCCTCCCGGTTCATGGCGATGGACTTGTCGATATGGGCCTGATCAGCCAGGGCCGCGGTGGCAGCCACCTGACCCAGGGTATTGGGATGGAAGGCCAGGCGAACGCGGTTGAGCAGATCGGTGATTTCTTCGCTGGCCAGACCATAGCCCACCCGGATCCCCGCCAGGCCATAGGCCTTGGAGAAGGTCCGCATGACCAGCAGGTTCGGGTAATTGGCCAACAGCGTCTGGCCGTCCGGATAATCCGCCTCTTCCACGTACTCGTAGTAGGCCTCGTCCAGCACCACCAGGGTGTCGGCCGGCACCTTGTCCAGGAAGGCAGTCAGGGTGGCCCGATCCACCCAGGTCCCGGTGGGGTTGTTGGGGTTGGCGATGAAGACCACGCGGGTGTTCTCATCGATCTGCCCGGCCATGGCCTCCAGGTCATGACCGTAGGGCATCGCCGGGTGGTCCTCCGGCAGGGCGTCGGCCACCCGCAGCTCGGCACCGGCGGCCTGACTGACGATGGCGTAGATGGCAAAGCCGTATTTCGAAAAGACCGCGTTGCGGCCCGGCCCCAGGAAGACGCGGGCAATCAGTTCCAGGATATGATCCGAGCCGGTACCAAGGGTGATTTGCTCCGGCTTGACACCATGCTTTTCGCACAGCGCCCGCTTGAGATCAAAGCCGTTGCCGTCGGGATACAGCGCCAGATCCTCCAGGGCCTCGCGCATGGCGGCCTGGGCCTTGGGGCTGGGCCCCAGGGGGTTTTCATTGGAGGCGAGCTTGACGATATCGTCCAGGCCCAGTTCACGCTGCAGCTCGCTGATGGGCTTGCCCGGCTCATAGGGCTTGAGGCTCTGCACACCCGGCAGGGCCTTGTCCAGGAATTGGCTTGCCATGATCACTCCAGTATCTGTATTTGAGAGGAAAACCTCTGATTACGACCAGGCCGGCGGCAGCGCCGCGGCCTTCTCAGCCGCGGGCAGACACCGGCGCGATGCTTCTGGCTTTCAGGACGCCGTCGATGGCCTCGATGGCGGCCGCCACCGTCTCGGGCACCTCGCCATCCACGTCCACCAGGGTGTAGGCCAACTCGCCCTGTGACCGATTGAGCAGATCAACGATGTTGAGGCCGGCCTCGGCCAGGGCGGTACCCACCTGCCCCACCATATTGGGGACATTGGCATTGGCCACGGCCAGCCGCCCGCCGTCGGTACGGGGCATGACCACGTCCGGGAAATTCACCGAATGGCGTATATTACCGTTCTCGAGGAAATCTCGCAGGTTTTGCACCGCCATTACCGCGGAATTGGCCTCCGCCTCGCCGGTAGAGGCTCCCAGATGCGGCAGCGCCACCACCCTTTCCCGCTTCAGCAAGTCCGGATGGGGGAAATCCGTGACGTATCCGCCGAGATGTTCCGACTCCACCGAGGCAATCACCGCCTCCCGATCCACCAGGCCATCACGGGCAAAGTTCAGCAGCACGGCCCCGGGCCGCATGACAGCGATCCGCCGCTCGTTGATCAGGTCCCGGGTCTTGTCCATCAGCGGCACATGCAGGCTGACCACATCGGATTCCCCCAGCAATTCGTCAAGGCTGCGGGCCTGGCGCACGTCCGAGGCCAGCCGCCAGGCGTGCTCCACGGTCAGGCCCGGATCGTAGCCGATGACCTCCATGCCCAGGGAGCGGGCGGCGTTGGCCACCTGCCCACCGATGGCGCCAAGACCCACCACACCGAGCCGGCGGCCGGGCAGTTCACGACCCACGAAGCGTTTCTTGCCCGCTTCCACCGCCTTCTCGAAGCTCTCTCCCTCGCCTTCGATCCGCTCCACGAACTCCAGGGCCGGGGCGATGTTGCGAAAGCCCATGAACAACCCCGCGATCACCAGCTCCTTGACCGCGTTGGCATTGGCGCCGGGGGCGTTGAACACGGGGATTCCCTGCTCGGAAAGCCGATCCACCGGGATATTGTTGACCCCGGCACCCGCCCGGGCCACGGCTTTCAGATTGGGAGACAGGGGCTGCTCGTGCAGCCTTGCTGAGCGGACCAGAACCGCATCCTCGGACTCGATACTGCTGCCCACCTCGTAAAGGCCGCGGGGAAAGGCCTCAAGACCGGCTTCGTTGATATTGTTGTACGTCTTGATGCGAAAAATCATGAATCAATACCCTGTCGGATAAAAACCACCAGGTCCGCTGCAGCCGCGGAGAGTCCGGACCGGCAGCGGAGTCTTGCTCGATAACCTTGAACCGACTCAGCCGTAGCGCCGCTCGAAGTCGGCCATGAAATCCACCAGGGCCTGGACACCTTCCAGCGGCATGGCGTTGTAGATACTCGCGCGCAGGCCCCCAACGGCGCGGTGGCCGCCCAGGGTCAGCAGGCCGAGATCCCGGGCTTCCGACTTGAAACGATCCTCCAAGGCCGAGTCGGCCAGGAAAAACGGCACGTTCATCAGCGAACGGCAGGCCGGTACCACCGGGTTGCGGTAGAAATCCGACCCGTCGATGGCACCATAAAGCAATTCGGCCTTCTTGCGATTGCGATGGGCCATGGCCTCCACCCCACCCTGCGCTTTCAACCACTGAAACACCAGCCCAGCCACATACCAGGCAAAGGTGGGCGGCGTATTGAGCATGGAGCCGGCCCCGGCCTGGGCCTTGAGGTCCATCAGCGCCGGCGTGCCCTCGCGGGCGCCGGTGAGCAGATCCTCGCGGACAATGACAATGCAGAGCCCCGCCGGACCGATATTCTTCTGCGCCCCGGCATAGATCAGGCCGTAATCCCGGACATTGATGGGCTCGGAGAGAATGGCCGAAGACAGGTCGGCCACCACCGGCACAGCCCCCGTGTCCGGCAAGTCCGGAAAACGCAGTCCGTGGATGGTTTCATTGGGTGTTACATGGACATAGTCGGCACCGGGGTCGAAATCGTAGTCGTCCGGCACCCGGGTGTACTCGTTCTCCTCGCTGTCGCCCGCAATGTGTAGCTGACAGAATCGCCGGCCCTCGGCAATGGCCTTGCTGGACCAGTGTCCGGTGCGGACATAGTCGGCACGGCCACTGCCATTGGCCAGATTCAGCGGTAAGACGGAAAACAGGGCCGTGGCCCCGCCCTGCAGAAACAGCACCCGGTAGTCATCCGGAATCGCCATCAACTCGCGCAGATCGGCCTCGGCGGTCTCGGCGATGTGCCGAAAATCCGCCCCCCGGTGACTCATCTCCATGGCCGACATGCCCGAGCCGTTGGTGTCCGGCAACTCCTCCTGAATCCGCTCAATCACCGCCCCCGGCAACATGGCCGGCCCCGCGCTGAAATTCCACGCCCGCTGCGTCACGACGCCTCCCGGCTCAATAAACAAGGAACCCTTGACCACCCGACCCGGCACCGATGACTGGATCAGAGGTCTCAGTATGATGCATCAGTCAACCGGCATGGGACCAGCCTGAAAGGCTTATATGCACTATTGATCTTTGTGAGGGGTCAGGGGTCAGGGGTCAGGAGTGAAGGGTAAGAAACAAACAGAGCACGGCGCCCGCCGTGCCCTCAGATCAAGCAAGGTTTTCCTCTGCGTCTTTGCGTCTCTGCGCAAGGCAAACCCCCGCCCGAGGATTACTCTTCGGCCGGGCCTTCCCCTGCATCGCCCTCTTCATCCTCACCGTTCAGGGCCTCGACGCGTTCCACGCCGACCAGTTTCTCGTCCTTACCGAGGCGGATCAGGCGAACACCCTGGGTGTTGCGGCCGACCACGGAGATGTCGTTGACGCCGGTGCGGACCAGGGTGCCGGCATTGCTGATGAGCATGATCTCGTCGTCGTCGGAGACGAGCTGGGCACCTACCACCCGGCCATTGCGCTGGGAGGTCTGGATGGACTTGATGCCCTGCCCGCCCCGGCCCTGAACCGAGTATTCACTGACCGGCGTGCGTTTGCCGTAACCGTTCTCGGTGGCGGTGAGCACATCGCAATCATCACTGGCGATCTGCAGGCTGACCACTTCGTTACCGGCCGGCAGCTTGATGCCACGCACGCCCGAGGCCGTACGGCCCATGGTGCGGACATCGGATTCCTTGAAACGGATGGCCTTGCCATTGCTGCCGAACAGCATGATGTGGGAACCACCATCGGTGATCGCCGCACCCACCAGGGCGTCGTCGTCCTTCAGACCCACGGCAATGATGCCGCTGGTACGGGGACGGGAGAACTGCTCCAGGGAGGTCTTCTTGACCACGCCACTGCGAGTGGCCATGAACACGAAGTGATCGGCATCGTACTCTCGCACCGGCAAGACGGTGGTGATGCGCTCACTGGGCTCCAGCGGCAGCAGATTGACGATCGGCTTGCCACGGGCGCCACGACCGGCCTGGGGAATCTGATAGACCTTCAGCCAGTAGACCTTGCCGTGACTGGAGAAGCACAGCATGGTGTCGTGGGTATTGGCGATGAAGAGCTTGTCGATGAAGTCTTCATCCTTGACCTGGGTGGCGGCCTTGCCGCGCCCGCCCCGGCGCTGGGCCCGGTAGGCGTCCACCGGCTGGGACTTCACATAGCCGGCATGGGAGAGAGTCACCACCACGTCTTCCTCGCTGATGAGATCTTCCATGGACAGATCGCTGTGATCGATCTGGATCTCGGTGCGGCGGGGGTCGCCATACTGTTCACGAATGGCTTCCAGTTCCTCGCGAATGACCTGGGTCAGGCGCTCTTCACTGTTCAGGATTTCGCGCAGATCCTCAATACGTTCCAGCAATTCCTTGTATTCATTGAGGATCTTGTCCTGCTCAAGCCCAGTGAGACGATGCAGCTTGAGGTCCAGGATGGCCTGGGCCTGGGTCTCGGTGAGCTGATACTCGCCGTCCACCAGACCGAATTCACTGCCCAGCCCCTCCGGCCGCGAGGCCTCGGCACCGGCCCGCTCCAGCATGTCGAGAACGATGCCGGGCTGCCAGCGCTTGGCCACCAGGGCGGCCTTGGCCTCGGCGGGGCCTGGCGATTGCTTGATCAGCTCAATGACCGGGTCGATATTGGCCAGGGCCACGGCCAGGCCTTCCAACACATGGGCCCGCTCACGGGCCTTGCGCAGATCGAAGATGGTGCGGCGGATGACCACTTCGCGGCGGTGGCGGATGAAGGCATCCAGCACCTGCTTGAGGTTCATCAGCCTCGGCTGACCGTCAACCAGGGCGACCATGTTGATGCCGAAGACCTGCTGCATCTGGGTCATCTGATACAGGTTGTTGAGCACCACGTCGGCGACTTCGCCGCGACGCAGCTCAATCACCATGCGCATGCCGTCCTTGTCGGACTCATCACGCAGGTTGGTGATGCCCTCGATGCGCTTTTCCTTGACCAGCTCGGCGATCTTTTCCAGCAACCGCGCCTTGTTGACCTGATAAGGCAGCTCGTTGACCACGATGGTCTGCTTGCCGGATTTCTCGTCGGTCTCGATCTCGGTGCGGGCGCGGATATAGATGCGGCCACGACCAGTGCGGTAGGCCTCGTGGATACCCCGGGCACCATTGATGATCCCGGCGGTGGGGAAATCCGGCCCTGGGATGTGCTCCATCAATTCGTCGATGGTGGTATCCGGGTTCTGCAGCAGGGCAATACAGCCGCTGACCACCTCGCTCAGATTGTGGGGCGGGATATTGGTGGCCATGCCCACGGCAATCCCGGAGGAGCCGTTGATGAGCAGATTGGGCAGCTTGGTGGGAAGTACCTGCGGCTCCCACTCGGATTCATCGTAGTTGGGGATGAAGTCGACGGTTTCCTTGTCGATATCCGCCAGCAATTCATGGGCGATCTTGGCCATGCGCACTTCGGTGTAACGCATGGCGGCCGGCGCGTCGCCGTCGATGGAGCCGAAGTTGCCCTGCCCGTCCACCAGGGTGTAGCGCATGGAGAAGGGCTGGGCCATGCGCACGATGGCGTCATAGACGGCCGAGTCGCCATGGGGGTGGTATTTACCTATGACGTCACCGACCACGCGGGCTGACTTCTTGTAGGACTTGTTGAAGTCATTACCCAGGACCTTCTGGGCATAGAGAACCCGGCGGTGAACGGGCTTGAGGCCGTCACGGACATCCGGCAGGGCGCGCCCCACGATCACGCTCATGGCGTAATCGAGATAGGACTGGCGCATTTCGTCTTCGAGGTTGACGTTCGAGATTTCGCGAGCGATATCAGCCATTGGGCAGGCAGGCTCCCCGGTTAATCAACACGGTGACAGGCGGAGGGACCATCCGGGGCCCTCCGGGCCGCCGCGGCCCCTGACGGGGCGGCGGACATAAAGCGGTAATCTTACCATAGGCGCGGGCGGGAGAGTGCCCTCAGGCGGACGGCTGCAGCAGCTCCATGCCCTGGCCCTCGGCCGGGCTGCAAATCCCCTTTTCGGTCACGATGGCCGAGACCAGTCCGGCCGGGGTGATATCAAAGGCGGGGTTGAGCGTCTCCACCCCTTTCGGCGCCCGGGACAGACCGGCCGCGGCCCATATCTCGCTCGCCTCCCGATGCTCAATCTCGATATCGTCGCCCCGCGCCAGGCGGGGATCGATGGTGCTACTCGGGGCGGCGACGATAAAGGGGATGTCATGGGCGCGGGCAGCCACGGCCAGGCCATAGCTGCCGATCTTGTTGGCCACATCCCCCTGGCGGGAGATCCGGTCGGCGCCGATGATGACCGCGTCCACCCGCCCGGCCGCCATCAGGGCGGCGGCGGCACTGTCCACGATCAGACTCACCGGAATCCCGTCCTCGGCCAGCTCCCAACTGGTGAGCCGCGCGCCCTGAAGCCAGGGGCGGGTCTCGGTGGCAATCACCCCTTTCAAGGCGCCCCGCTCCCAGGCCGAGCGGATAATGCCCAGGGCGGTGCCGTGCCCGCCAGTGGCCAGCGCGCCGGTGTTGCAATGGGTGAGTACCGTCACCCCGTCGGGCAGCAGGCGACTGCCCAGCTCACCAATGCGCCGGTTGGCGGCCAGGTCGGCGGCCTCGATCCGGGCCGCCTCGGCCTCGCAGGCAGAGACCGCGTCTTCGGCCCGCTCAACACCGGCTACTGATTCCCGCATGCGATTGATCGCCCAGCCCAGGTTCACCGCCGTGGGACGGACAGCACCCAAGGCGGCCATCTGCCGGTCAAAGCCCTGCCGCCAGTCCTCCTGGCCCGCCACAGAACGGATGGCCAGCACCGCGCCCCAGGCGGCGGCGATGCCGATGGCCGGCGCCCCACGCACCGCCATGCCGGCAATGGCCTCGGCCACGGCGCTGGCGCTATCACAACGAAGCCAACGGGTTTCGGCCGGCAACAGGCGCTGGTCGAGGACCTCCAGCACGCCCTCCTCCGGCTTCCACAAAAGCGGTTTCAACATTGATAATCCCTGTTTGGGCGGCCCCGGAACGGGGGCCTGGCTGATGGGGCGTATTCTACCGCCCGGGGCCGCCGGCGAACCAGAAGCGCGCCATGCAGTCCCATTCAGGGTGAGAGTAATCAGGGGATCACAATCATGAATCGCCGCATGGCATGGCTGACTGTTTTCATCCCCCTCCCGCTACTGGCCGCACCGGATCTTGAGTTCCCACCTGCCGAGATCATTGACTGGGACAGGGAAGTCTTCGAAGGCGAGACCGCCTACCGTCTGGTTGAGATGGAGGATCGCGAGGCCATTCATGCCCTTTGTGAGAGCAGCGCCTCGGCCCTCTACCTGGAACAGGAAATTGACCTCCGGGAAACACCGATCATCGAGTGGTCCTGGCGCATCCGTGGCAGCTATGGGGAAGACATCGACGAATCCAGTCGCGAGGGCGACGACTATCCGGTCCGCCTCTATGCCATCAGCGATGGCGGCTGGCGCCGCTGGCAGACCCGTGCGGTCAACTGGGTCTGGGCCAGCGGCAAGGACCAGGGCGAAAGCTGGCCCAGCGCCTATGCCGATCAGGTCAAGATGGTGGCGCTGCAATCCGGTGAGGAGAAGGCAGGCCAGTGGGTCACCGAGCGGCGCAATATCCGAGAGGATTTCGCCCGTTTCCACGACAGGGAGATTGAGACCATCGACGCCATCGGCCTGATGAGTGACTGCGATGATCTGGACACAAGTAACGAAGCCTGGTTCGGCGGCATTCGTCTGCTGCCGGCGGAGGCGGACGACTAAAGACGGGCCGATGTTATAGTGGCGCCCTTCCACAGCAATAAAAAATCAGGAGTCCAAGCATGGACGATATCGTCGATGTCATCTCCCGCCCCGACCTGATCGAACTGCTTCTGGCCTGGACCGGCCGGATTGCCGTCGCCCTGCTGATTTTCATTGTCGGGCGGTGGATCGCCCGCATCATGGGCCGGCAATTGGAAAAAGCACTGACCCGGGCCCATATGGACCCGACACTGGCCCAGTTCGGGGGCACCATCGCCGGTGCGGTGATCACCGTCATCGCCCTGATCGCCGCCCTTACCCATCTCGGGGTGCAGGTCACCTCCCTGGTCGCCATTCTCGGCGCCGCCACCCTGGCCATTGGCCTGGCCATGCGTGACTCCCTGTCCAACTTTGCCGCCGGCGCCATGCTCATGGGCTACCGCCCCTTCAAGAGCGGCGACTTTGTGGAAGCCGGTGGCCAGATGGGTGTTGTGGAAACGGTCGGGATCTTTCATACCAAGATCCGGACCACCACCAACCAGGAAATCATCATCCCCAACAGCCGTATCTACGGGGATGTAATTACCAACTATTCGGCCCGCGACCGTCGCCGCATCGATGTGACCGTGGGCATCAGCTACGACGACGACATCGCCGAGGCCAAGCGCATCATCCACGAGGTCATCAGCGCGGACTCGCGCCTGCACCAGGACCCGCCGCCCATTATCTGGGTGGGTGAAATGGCTGACAGCAGCATCGACCTCTGGGTCAAGGTCTGGACCGACCTGGACCCCTTCTGGGATGCCCGCAGCGATCTGCTGGAAAACATCAAGAAGCAATTCGATGAGCGCGGCATCACCATCCCCTACCCGCAGCGGGATGTCCATCTCTACGAGGAGAAGCCCGGATCATGAGCGAGACCGTGGACTTGCTGATCGAAGCGGGCTGGATCGTGCCGGTGGAGCCCGAGGGCGTGATCCTGAAAGATCACTGCGTGGCCATCGCCGATGGTCGAATCAAGGCGCTGCTGCCGCGCTCACAGGCGCATGAGCAGTTCCAGGGGGAAGAAACCGTCCGCCTGCCGGACCATATGCTCACCCCCGGCTTCGTCAACGCCCATACCCATGCGGCCATGAGCCTGCTCAGGGGCTATGCCGACGACCTGCCCCTGATGACCTGGCTCAATGATCACATCTGGCCGGCCGAAGGTCACTTCGTGGGCCCGGAATTCGTCCGCGATGGCAGCGAGCTGGCCATGGCCGAGATGATTCGGGGTGGCACTACCTGTTTCAACGACATGTACTTCTTCCCGGACATCGTCGCCCGCAGTGCCAGCCGGCTGGGCCTGCGGGCCTCGCTGGGCATGATCGTGATCGAATTCCCCAGTGCCTGGGCGGCCAATCCGGCGGAATATCTGAGCAAGGGGCTGGAAGTCCGCGATACCTTCAAGTCCGACCCCCTGCTGTCCTTCTGTTTCGCCCCCCATGCGCCCTATACGGTTTCCGACGACAGTCTGGAACGTCTGCGGGGTTACGCCGACGAACTGGATGCCCCGGTTCACATGCATGTCCATGAGACTGCCGCGGAAGTGGCGGATGCGGAGCGGGAACAGGGCGAGCGGCCCCTGGCCCGACTGGAACGACTGGGACTGCTCAATCCCTCGCTGATGGCGGTCCACATGACGCAGCTTACCGACGATGAGATCGGGCGTGTAGCGGAGAACGGCGCTTCGGTGCTGCACTGCCCGGAATCCAATCTCAAACTGGCCAGCGGCTTCTGCCCGGTGGCCCGTCTGGACGCGGCCGGTATCAACCTGGCCCTGGGCACGGACGGTGCCGCCAGCAACAATGACCTGGACATGATTGGCGAGATGCGCACCGCCGCCATGCTGGCCAAGGCGGTGGCCGACGATGCGGCCGCCCTGCCCGCCAGCCGCGTACTGCGCATGGCCACCCTGGGCGGTGCCCGGGCCCTGGGCCTGGAAAACGAGATTGGATCCATTGAAGCCGGCAAGTGGGCCGATCTGACTGCCATCGATCTCAGCCCGATGGCCACCCAGCCGGTTTACAATCCCGTTTCTCAATTGGTTTATGCCGCCAGCCGCGATCAGGTCAGTGATGTCTGGGTGGCCGGCCGGCGCTTGCTTCAGGATGGCCGCCTCACCGCCATTGATGAAATGGAACTGCGGGAGCGCAGCCGCGAGTGGGGGCGCCGCCTCGAGAAGGCCCACGGCGAATACAAGGAACAACAGGCATGACCGAGACACGCCGGCAGAATGTGGACCCCGCCGAGATCGGCAAGTTTGAAGCGACCGCCAGTCGCTGGTGGGACCCGGAGGGTGAGTTTCGAACGCTCCACCAGATCAATCCCCTGCGGGTGGAATACATCGTGCGACGCTGCGGTGGCGTTCAGGGCCGGCGGGTCCTGGATGTGGGCTGCGGCGGCGGCTTGCTGTCCGAGGGACTGGCGGCCGAGGGGGCCGAGGTAACCGGTATCGACCTGGGCAGCACGGCCCTGTCAGTGGCCGATCTGCATCTGCTGGAATCGGGCCTGAAGGTGGAGTATCTGCGCCGCAGCGTGGAAGAGCACGCCGAGGAGCGGCCGGGCGAATACGACATCGTGACCTGTCTGGAAATGATCGAGCATGTACCCGAACCGGCCTCGGTGGTGGCGGCCTGTGCCAGACTGCTGCGCCCCGGTGGCCAGGCAGTCTTCTCGACCATCAACCGCACCCCCAAGGCCTGGCTGATGGCCATCGTCGGTGCCGAATACGTGCTCAACATGCTGCCTCGCGGCACCCATGAATACGACAAGCTGGTGCGGCCCTCGGAACTTCGCCGCTGGGCCACCGCCGCGGGACTGCAACACCGTGACAGTACCGGCCTGCACTACAATCCCCTGCTCGGTGACTACCACATGGGCGGGAATGTGGATGTCAATTACTTCATGCACTTCGAGAAACCCGAATGAGTTTTCGCGCCCTGCTGCTGGACCTGGATGGCACACTGGCGGACACCGCTGCCGATCTGGGTGGTGCCCTCAATCAACTCTTGCACCAGGAAGGCCGTCGGCCGTTGCCGGCGGACAGGATTCGACCGATCGCCTCCGACGGTGCCCGGGGGCTGCTGCGACTGGGCTTTGATATTGATCGGGGTGAGCCGGGCTTTGATGAACTGCGTGCCCGCCTGCTCCAGCTCTACATCGATCGCATTGCCGAGGAAACCCGCCTGTTCGAGGGCATGAATGAACTGCTGTGGTGGCTCCATGGACAGCAACTGCCCTGGGGGATTGTCACCAACAAGCCCGATTGGCTGACCCGCCCCCTGCTGGAAGCGATGGCGATCGAACCGGAAGCCGCCTGCGTGGTCAGTGGCGACACGATAAGCCGAGCCAAACCCTGGCCGGATCCCCTTCTCCATGCCGCCCAATCCCTCCGGCTGCCGGCAGCGGATTGCGTTTACGTGGGCGATGCGCCACGGGACATTGAAGCGGCGGTGGCTGCCGGCATGCTCCCCGTAGTCGCCGGCTGGGGCTACCTGCCGGCTGATGTCGATCCCAGCGACTGGGGTGGTCTTGCCGTCTGCGAGCGGCCGGTGGATCTGCAGGCCTGGCTGGCCCAACGACTGCTTGAGGCCGCTGGGAGCGCAGGCACCCCGGCATGACTGAAATGCTGTCTCCCGATCTACAGTTGATCAGTGCCTTCCTCCCAGGCTCGGATCGAGAATCCTTGCAGCGCCTCCATGCCCTGGTCGGGGAAATCCGCCACGGGGTGTTTTCGGTCAGCGACGAGTCATTGGCCCGGGTCAAACTGGCCTGGTGGCGGGATGAGCTGAGCCGACTGCTGGACGGGCAGGGCCAACATCCGGCCAGCCAGGCGCTGATCAGTGCGCAGCCCGAAGCGCCTTCCCGATTGGACGGAGGCGAGCTGGGGGAAATTCTGGAAGGCCTGCTGATGCGGCTGGAGGGCCGGGGTTACAATGATGCCGACGAGCTGCTGCTGCACGCCTGGCGCGATCAGGGTGCCTTGGCCGTATGCTCGGCAAGGCTGGCCGGCGCCGTCCATGACGATACACTGGCCGCGGCCCGCGATCTCGGCCTGGCACATGCACTGGCAGGAACGGTAAGCGACTTCGAGAACGAACGCCGACAGGGACGAATCTGGATTCCCCTGGACTGGCAACGGGAGGCGGAAACCTCCCCCGAATCGATACTGCGGTCAGCACCGGACACGGCCACGATGGAAAGACTGCTCACACCCGTGCTGGCCATGGCAGAGGAACGCTTTGCCGCCGCCGCCAAGCCCTGCCCGCAGCGCGCAAGCCTGCGTGGCCCGGCCCTGCTCGCGGCCCTGGCCATGCAGGATGCCCGCCGTTGCCAGGGCAAGCGCTGGCAGGCACGTCAACGGAGCGGACTCGCCACCCTCTTTCGAGCCTGGCGAGCGGCACGACAGGAACTCAGACTGGAACAGCAACCCGATTAGCCCAGGAGACCGCAATACCATGCCACGCAATATGCGAAATTATGAGGCCCCCGCCGACCTGCTCAAGGACCGGATCATTCTGGTCACCGGCGCCGGTGACGGTATTGGCAGCGCCGCCGCCGAGTGCTTTGCTGCCCACGGGGCCACCGTGATTCTACTGGGACGCACGGTGAGTAAACTGGAAGCGGTTTACGATCGCATCGTGGAAGCCGGCAGTCCCACGCCCGCCATCTACCCCATGAACCTTCTGGGCGCCAACCTGGAGGACTATCAGGAGCTGGCCGGCAAGCTCAACGAGACCTATGGCCGTCTGGATGGTCTGCTGCACAATGCGGGTATCCTTGGCCCCCGCTCTCCCATTGACCAGTACGATGAAGAAGAATGGCAGAAGGTCATGCATGTGAACCTGACCGCCCCCTTCGTCATGACCAAGGCCTGTCTGCCTTTGTTAATTGCCTCCGAGGATGCCTCCCTGGTATTCACCTCCAGCGGGGTCGGTCGCAAGGGTCGTGCCTTCTGGGGCGCCTACGCCGTCTCCAAATTCGGCACCGAAGGGCTGATGGAAGTATTGGCGGACGAGTTGGAGAACAAGGAAAATCTGCGCGTGAACGCCATCAACCCCGGCGCAACCCGTACCGCCATGCGCGCCGATGCCTACCCGGCCGAGGATCCCCAGACCCTGCCCACGCCGGAAGACATCATGGGCACTTATCTGTTTCTGTTCGGTGGTGAAAGCCGGGGCATCACAGGGCGCTCCTTTGATGCCCAGTAAGCAATCACGACAAAACGCCCCGCTTGGCGCCGACCTCAAGGCTGGGGTAGGATTTTAAACAAGATAATCCATCACTCGGCTTTGCTTGCCACCGGCGTCCTTGTCGAGGAGGGGCCCATGAAATCCACAACGCTGTCCACCATCATGCTGGCCACGGCTTCCCTGGCGATGTCCGGCTGCTTCGACAGCAACTACGGCAATGACATCAATCCCACCCAGGTGGGGTACTGGCCGGCGGAAATCAATTGCTTCACCATCGCCGAGGAGCCGGCCGATCTTGATGATGCGGATCCTGCCGCCACCCCCCGCAGTGACCGTACCGCCGAGCTGCTTGCCCTGCAGGCCACCGGAGAGCTGATCGCGCCGGAAGACGTCTACCAGCGGGTAGTAGCGGAATTGACCGGCATCCGCGATCGCTTCCCCAATGCCACCGACCACGAGGCTATCGGCTGCTGGGACCCCAGCCGCCTCCTGATTCGCTTCGAGGCCGAAACCCAGGCCGAGGTCAACGATGAGCAATACCAGGACTGGGATGATCTCAATGACATCTTCAGTCTTGGCGAGGTGGATTATCGGGAAGAGATCAACATCAATGTGCTGAAGTTTGACGGTCGCTTCAATCCCGGCCGTCTGGCCCGGGAGTACAGCAGCCTTGATGGAGCCATCTACACCGCACCTGCCACGGGGCTGGAGGATGGC
>NZ_SLKM01000171.1:0-5445 GCF_007134575.1 Natronospira sp. | reverse complement strand
TGGCGGGCAGGCCGGGGCGTTCCATCTCGAAACGATTGAGCATTTCCGAGGAAAAGTGCTGGGCGTCACCCGCCGAGCCACCATTGCCGCAACTCATGATCTTGTGGTTGCTCATGAGAGCATCCAGCATGCGTTGGGCGCCGCGGGCAATGGGGTCGGCAAGGGCCTCCACCGCTTCCTGCTTGCTGCGGATGCTCTGCTCGAAGTTCAGGCGAATGCGGGCCTGCATGTCCATAGCGTGGGTCTCCGGCTAGATATCGTCCAAGTCGAAAGCGTCCGGCAGCCAGTCAATCCGGGGTGATTCCAGACTGCCATCAATGGCGATGAGATCAAAACGGCCATCACGGTCCGGGCCGCGCGTGGCCATGAAGCATTCCGCGGCCCGGGCCATCAATCGGCGCTTGCGGCGGGAGACGGTTTCGATGCCATCGCCGTAATCATCCTGTTGTCGATGCCTGACTTCCACGAAGACCACCGTGTCACCATCCAGCATCACCAGGTCCAGTTCGGCTCCGGCCAGATGCAGGTTGCGCTCCAGGGGTTGCAGCCCTTTCTGGGCCAGCCACTGTTCCGCGAAAGTCTCCGCCGCCTTGCCCCGTTCCCGACTCATGACGGCATACCTCAGGGGGCTTCCAGGTCAAGGGGCGCCGGCTCCGGGATCTGTGGTTGTTCCTCAATGGGCTCCAGAGGGATGGGCTGTCCGCGTGAAAACATGGCCCAGCCCAATTCACGTTGAACCCGATTGTGCTCGTCCAGGCTCAATACACCGGTCATGGCGGCCAGGGGCGGGCGCAGGGGATCTTCGAAGTTGCTCAGTACCGGGACCAGGCGATAGGCATCGAAACCGAGCGCAAACAGGCGCCCGTGCTGATCAAACAATTCCGGCCAGAGTCCGGATATCCGTTCCCGTTCATCACGGGCCTCCCCTTCCTGGGCGATGGACCAGGGCATATCCGCGAAGCGAATACCGTCCAGGTCCGTGTCCGCCGATTGTCCGGGGCGATAGACATGGGAGCTGGCAAATACGGGGATGCCGATGGCGCGATGGAAGCGAAGCTGGGGCTTGATGAGCGAGGCCTGGCCATCCTGGGAGGCGAGGAAAATCCCGTCAATGTCCTGTCGGCGGCGCGGTTCAAATTCCAGCGATTCCTGAAGCACGCCGGCCAGCTCCCGGCGGCGGTCATGGCTGCGATTCAGACCCATCAAGCGCGTGATGCGGTCGGAGAAATCCCGCTGCTGGGGCAGGTAGCTTTCAAAGTCCAGCAGCTCGGCATCCATGTCCGCCAGTGCCTCGCGATAGGCATCCAGCATGCGGTAGCCCCACTCGGTCTCAGGGATCAGGGCAATATTGTGCCGATGGCCTTCGCGTACCATGCGCTGGGCGACCTGGCGTGCTTCGGACTCGGGCCGCAGGCCAAACTGCACCAGGCCGTCAACGCCGCCTTCCTCTTCATCCAGGTAGTTCAGGCCCAGCACCGTCACGGGCCGATCCTCGGCACGTCTAAGCTCGGACAGTGCCGGGCGGGTAAGGGGGCCGATGACAATACCGGCGCCGTCCGCTACCGCTTGCTGATAAACCTCCAGAACACCCTCTGTTTCATCGCCGGTATCGTAAACCCGGACCGCGGGCCGGCGGGTGCCGGGCTGATTGAAATGGGCCGCCAGGAATCCATCGCGCACCGCCTCGGCCGGGGCGGCGAATCGTCCACTCAGGGGCAGTAGCAGGGCAACCCGGTCCGGATAGCGGAAGCGTTCCCGATGGTCGGCCAGCAGTTGGTCCATGAGTTCGCTTGCCGGATGGTCGCGGTGCAGGGCCTCCCACTCGGCCACCGCGCGGTCAAACTGATCGGGGCGTTGCCAGCTTTGCTGGCCGGCACGGGCCAGGTTGAGCCAGCCGCTGATCAAGGGCCGGCCAGCCGCCTGTTCACGGTCGGGCAGTGATGGCAGAGCCATGAGGCGGTCCCAGATGGTCTGCAGGGCTGCAAGTCGGTCGTCCCCGCCCAGGAGGTCCGCTCGGCGCTGCAGGTCAGCGATGCCGGCGACGGCATCCTCAAGGCGGAAGCGGGCCTCGCCCCTGACCGCCAGAAGCTCGGGGGCGACGGCCCGTGGAATGCCTTCCTCGCGCACGTCGATGCGGGCCAGGGCCTCCTGTGGCCGATTATCCATCAGATCAGCACGGGCCAGGGTGACCGCCAGGCGAAACCGTTCCTCACGGGGCAGCTCGGCCGGGACCAGGCTGCCGCCAATGCCCCGGGCCCGATCGGTTTCGCCGGCTTCAATCCAGGCCTCCATGGCCTGGAATAGCCACTTCGGCCGCTCCGCGTCCGGGACGCTGGCCGCGATTTCCTGATAAATGGACGCCGCCGCTTCCGGGTCGCCGGTATCCCGCATCAACTCGGCACTGTCGGCCATGAGTTCGATTTCGGTCTCCGGCAGCGGTTCGCGCTCCACCGGCGTGGGCGCGCAGGACCAGAGCAGCAGCGCTGCCAGCAACAGGCCGGCGGGGCGCAGAATGGCTGCAGTTTGCGGGGGGCTTGGCTTATGCTGTGCGCTTGTCATCATGCTTGCGTGCTCGGCGGCGTCCTGATTGCAAGGGGTGGGAGCTAAGTGCCTTATCTTATCAGGCCGGACCACCGGATACCGCCTGTTTGCGACAGGCTGTCGACTTGCCATTCCCCGGGGAGGTTGTTTCTTGTCTGATAGCGGAAAGCTTTACGTGGTCGCCACGCCCATCGGCAATCTGTCTGATGCCTCGCCCCGCATGCGGGAGGTGCTTGCCAGCGTGGACCGGATTGCCTGTGAGGACACCCGCCATGCCCGGCGCCTGCTCTCCCGCTTTGGTATTCGCGGGCAGCTGATTTCCCTGCATGAGCACAACGAGAATGCGCGGGTGGAAGGCCTGATCGAGGCACTGCGCGGGGGCGAGAGCCTGGCTCTGATCTCCGATGCCGGCACGCCGCTGCTCAGTGATCCGGGTTTTCCGCTGGTTCGCGCGGCGGTGGCTGCCGGCATTGATCTTTGCCCCATCCCCGGCCCAAACGCCGCCATCGCGGCCCTTTCCGTGTCCGGATTGCCGCCGGAGCCGTTCCGCTTTCTGGGTTTTCCGCCTCGCCAGACAACGGCGAGGGCACGCTATTTCCAGTCCCTGTCGGCGGCGACGGAGACATTGATCTTTTATGAATCCGTTCACCGACTGGCGGGATCACTGGAGGCCATGTCGAAGGCCTTCGGGCCGGATCGCCCGGCCTTCCTTGGCCGGGAAATCAGCAAGCTGCATGAGCAGCTCAGGCATGGCACCCTGTCCGAGCTGTTGGCATGGGCCAGGCAATCTTCGCAGGCCCGCAAGGGTGAGCTTGTACTGATCGTGGGCGGCGCAGCCGCGGACTCGGCAGACCCCGAGCAGAGCGAAGTGGATGCCTGGTTGCGGGCACTGTCTGGCCGCTTGCCGCCACGGGAGGCGGCCCGGGTGGCCGCCGAGGTCAGTGGCCTGCCACGCAACCGGCTTTACAAGCGGCTTTTGGCCATCCAGTCAGACAGTGATGGTTCCAGCGGCGAGAAGGGAAACTGAGGTGTCGACATCAATGCAGCTCGATCAGGCGTTGGCAAGGGAGAAGCAGGGTGATCCCCAGGCTGCCTATGAGGCGATTCGTCGACTGACATCGGCCGGCAACAACGATCCACTGGTGCTGCTGCACGGTGGCCGCCTGGCAATGGCCCTTTGTCGCCACACTGAAAGCCTCGATCTGTTGGGGCGAGCAGCCGCCTGTGATCTTGACCCAAGGCAGCGCCTGGATCTCTCCACGCTTTACTTCATGCAGGATTGTTTTGGGCCGGCAATCGCGCAGGCAAGAATTGCGACCGAGCAATCCCCGGGAGACCGACAGGCCTGGGGGCATCTGGCCCGTCTGGCCGTGGAAGGTCGGGATCCCGAAACGGCACGCCAGGCTTGTTTGCATCTGTTGTCGCACAATGCCGGTGATGCCACGGCGGCCGTCCAGTTGGCCTCCCTCGACGCGCAGGCGGGAGACTTTGAGCAGGCCGAGCGCCGTTATCGCGCCGTACTGGAAGCCGAGCCCCATCGAAGTGGGGCCATCGCCGGCCTGGTCAAGTGCCGGCGCTTCGAGCCTGGGGAAGATATCCTCGACTGGATCGAGCGGGCCGATGTCCCGGGGCAGAAGAATCCCGATCGTGCCCGGCTGCATTTTGCCCGTGCCAAGGTTTTCAATGACTGGCGCGATTACGATGCCGCCTGGCAAGCGGCTCGCGAAGCCAACGGCCTCAAGCGTCGCCTGGCCGGCCATGATCGGCGGGCGGTGGAGGCGCAGAAGGACCTGGTCCTGGCATCCGCGCGCCAGGCCCTGGCCGACGGTCGTCGCAGCGATCGATCCGAAGCCCCCCTGCTGATCGTTGGCATGCCGCGCAGTGGCACCACGCTGGTGGAGCAGATGCTGGCGGACAATCCCCGCTTTTATCCCGGCGGTGAGGTCCCCGCCTTTGAACGGACCATGGCCAGGATTCCCCAGGGGCAAACGGTGTTTCAGGCCTTGCAGCGGGGCCAGGATTTTGACCTGGATGCCTTCGCCGAGGCCTATCTGGAATACTTTCGTGGATTCATCAATTTCTCCGGGGAGCGTATCATCAACAAGGTGCCGACCAATTTCTTTTACATCGGCCTGTTTCTGCTCCTCTTTCCCCGGGGGCATGTGGTGAACCTGCGCCGCCACCCTCTGGATGTGGCGGTATCCATCTATTTCGAGAACTTCGCCGAGCGATTCGCCTATACCACGGATCTGGACGATATCTTCCATTTTCGTGCTCTGTATGAAGACCTGATGGCCCAATGGCGGACCCTGTTTCCGGATCGCATCCTGGACCTGGATTACGAGGCCCTGGTGACAGATCCCGAGGGGCAAGGTCGTGAGTTGCGTGATTTCCTGGGGATGAGCGGGGATTCGGGGCCAGGCCATGAATCCAGTCGCAACCGTGTCGAGACCCCCAGTGTCTGGCAGGTCCGCCAGCCGTTCTACCGCCATGCGGTGGCGCGCTGGCGCCGCTATGAGAAATGGTTGGCCGATTATCAGGATTGGGCTTGAACCGCCGGGGTGATTCGGTGTCCAATGCGCCTGGAGTCGGCCGGGCGGTCGCGGCGAATCGGATCTGATCCGATCCGCGGAGGAAAGTCCGGGCTCCGCAGGGCAGGGTGCCAGGTAACGCCTGGGGGGCGTGAGCCCACGGAAAGTGCCACAGAAAACAGACCGCCGATGGCCCCTCGGGGCACAGGCAAGGGTGAAAAGGTGCGGTAAGAGCGCACCGCGCGGCTGGCAACAGCTCGCGGCACGGTAAACCCCACCCGGAGCAAGGCCAAATAGGGGAGCGAGCGCTTCGGTGCGCAACGTGCGGCCCGCACATGTTCCCGGGTAGGCTGCTTGAGGTGGACGGCGACGT
>NZ_SLKM01000037.1:0-5452 GCF_007134575.1 Natronospira sp. | reverse complement strand
GCCCCGACGGGGCCGGGTAAAGCGAGCTACCGGAAAGAGCGGCGGGCCGGGCCCTCAATGGCGAAGGGGCGAGCAATGGTAAACTGGGCGGCATGAGCCGATCACTGCTGCAACCACCGGAACCCGCCCAGATCTGGACCGTTTCCCGACTCAATCGGGAAGCGCGATTTGCCCTGGAACAGGGCTTTCCGGCCCTCTGGATTGAGGGCGAGATATCCAATCTGGCGCGGCCGGCCTCCGGCCATCTCTATTTCTCCCTCAAGGACGAGTCCGCCCAGGTCCGCTGCGCCATGTTCCGTCCCCAGCAGCGCAATCTGGGCTTTCGTCCCGAGAACGGGGAGAAGGTCCTGGTCCGCGCCCGGGTGGGGCTGTACGAGGCTCGAGGGGAATTTCAGCTCAAGGTCGAGGCCATGGAGCCGGCCGGGGTGGGTGCCCTGCAAAGGGCCTTTGAGGCGCTCAAGCAGAAACTGGCCGCCGAGGGCCTGTTCGATGAGGCCATCAAGCGCCCCCTGCCGGCCATGCCCCGCCGCATCGGGGTGGTCACCTCCCCCACCGGGGCAGCCATTCGCGACATCATCACAACCCTTGGCCGGCGCTATCCCATGGGCGAGGTCATCGTCTATCCGGTCCCGGTTCAGGGGGACGGCGCGGCCGAGAAGATTGCCGCCATGCTGTCAACGGCGGGCCGCCGAGAAGAATGTGATGTCATCCTGCTGGCCCGGGGCGGTGGCTCCCTGGAAGACCTCTGGTCCTTCAACGAGGAAGTGGTGGCCCGTGCCATCCGTGCCTGCCCCATTCCCGTGGTGGCCGGCGTCGGCCATGAAGTGGACTTCACCATCGCCGATCTTGCCGCCGACTACCGCGCCCCCACCCCCACCGGCGCAGCGGAGGCAGTCAGCCCCGACAGCACTGAATGGGTGCAGTGGCTGCGTCAGCGAGAACAACGTCTTGAGCGGGCGATAAACGCACGCCTGCAACAATCCCGTGAGCGGGTGACAACACTGCAACGTCGCCTGTCCCTGCGCCATCCCGGACAATACCTGCAACAGCAGGCTCAACGGCTGGACGAACTGGAGCGACGCGCCGGGCGAATCATCCGCCGTCGCCTGAACGATGAATATCGCCGCCTGAACCACCTGCGGGAACGCCTGCAACTGGCCAGCCCCGCGGTGGGGCTCGACCGCAGCAAGCAACGCCTGCAGGAACTGCGGCAACGGATGATTCGCGCCATGGAACGCCGCTGCGGACAGCAACGGCAAAAGCTCGGTGCCCTGGCCCGCACCCTGCATACCGTCAGCCCCCTGGCGACCCTGGAACGCGGTTACGCCATTGTGGAATCCCCGGATGGGGGTATTATTCGGAATGCCGACCAGTTGATGGCCGGGGATGAGATCCGGGCCCGCCTGGCTCGGGGACGGGTAAGCGCTCACGTGATCGAAGTGCAAAGAGAGGATGAATCGCAATGAAGCGAGCTTTGCTGTTCTGCCTGGCAATGGCTTTTCTGAGTCTGTCCGGCACCAGTCTGGCGGACCTGCCGCGCAATATGCCGGTACCGGGGGGTGTGAAGGTCATCGACCTTCCAGACGAGGGTAATGGCCGGCCCGAGCTTCGCTATCGGGACCGGGATGTTCTGGTCATTCCTCGAGAGGGAGGCTACCGCGCCCTGCTGGGCATTCCCCTGTCCACGAGCCCCGGTGAACAGTCCTATCGCCTGCGCCGCGATGGGGGTGGATGGGAAACCCGACATTTTCAAGTGGAACCCAAGGAATATGCCGAGTCGCGGATCACCATCGCCGATGAGCGCATGGTGACGCCCGATGAAGAAGCGCTGGAGCGCATTGGACGGGAACGACCGCGCATTCGGCGCGCCCTGGCCACCCACAGCGACCAGGATGACGTCCCCATCCGATTCCAGCTACCGGTGAAGAATCGCCAGACCAGCGCCTTCGGCCTGCAGCGCTATATCAATGACCAGCGCCGGAATCCACACAGCGGCGTGGACATTGCCGGCGCCACCGGCACGCCCATCCACGCGCCCGCCCCCGGCAAGGTGATCGAGACCGGGCATTTCTATTTCAACGGCAAGACGGTCTTTCTGGACCACGGCCAGGGCCTCATTTCCATGTTTGCCCATATGGACGAGATCAGTGTCGAAACCGGCGACACCCTGGAGACCGATGATCTGGTCGGCAAGGTGGGCATGACCGGGCGAGTTACCGGCCCTCATCTGCACTGGTCGGTGTCGCTGGGGAATACCATGGTGAATCCACGGTATTTTCTTGAGGATGAGTCGCCGCTTGATGTGGAGTGAGGGGTGAGGGGTTAGAAGTCAGGGGAAAGAAAAAACCGGCCAAAGGCCGGTTTCCCTCCTACCCCCTAACCCCTTACTCCTCACCCCTAACCGTCAATCCACCCTCAATCTTCACTGTCCGTCGCCAGGAACAGGGCAAACCAGCCCGCGTCCAGATTGATCATGGCGTAGGCAATATCGTATTCGCCGTCGCAGAACCAGCAGGAGAAGCCGGGATCGAGACCGAACAGGAAGAGGTCATCCTCTTCGCTGTCGTCAAACAGGGCCTGCAGATAGTCCTCGGTCAATTGGCGGGCATGGTCGGCTTCCAGCCCGTCGCCAAGAACCCCACCATCGCGCAGAGCACGATAAAGGGCATCACCGAACTGCTGGGTGCTTTCGGACCAGATCCTTGCATCGGCCAGCCAGGCGATGGAACAGCCGGCGATGTCCGCCGGCAAATCCTGGTTGTCGGCCAGGCTCCACAGCAGGCTGATGACGGTTTCCGGCCCCGGGTCCTCATCGTCGTCCGGAGCCTCGCTGTCGTCCAGGTCCCAGGCCTGGAATACCACACCACCCGTCACCCAGCTACGGCGCAATTCCCGATGCGCCTTTTCCATGACCTGACGGCCCGGCGCGGGAATGGCAATGGGATCGCCGGTGGCCAGGCCCACTTCGTCGATGGCAGCATCGTCCACCACCACCGTGTCCTCGGGTTCGGTGTGGAAACGTCCACTGAACTCATCCATTGACCAGTAAGCCATGTTCCGCTTCCTTTGCCGTTCAGCGACGGCCCATGAGTAGAATTCCGCCACCTATCATGACCAATGCGGGCGCAATCGTCCACAACGGCAGCACACCCGGCACCCCGGTTTCGTCCATCAACATGGCCGAACCGTTCCAGGCGGCATGCATGATGACCGCGGGCCAGATACTGCCCTGGCGGATGACGACAATGGCGCAGGCCAGGCCCAGAACCCCGGTCACCAGGGAATGAACCGGATGGGCGTGAAGCATGGCAAACAGCACCGTGGTGACCAGCACGGCGGCCCAGGGCGGGAATCGATCAAGCATGCCGCGCAGAATCAGCCCGCGGAACAGCAGCTCTTCACTCAGGGGAGCGAAGGCAACCACCATCAGCGCCAGGGTCAGGCCGCCCAATTGCACCCGTGCCTCGCCCAGTACTTCATCCACTGCGCGAGCATGGTCCTCGGCCTCTCCCAGGTAGTAGAGACGGGCCAGGGTGGCCGCCACCAGGACCATCAAGCCCCCTCCCAGCAACAGGGCGGCGACCAGAGACGACCAGGAACATCTCGCGAGGCCCAGTGTGGGAGCAATGGCAAGACGACCCGTGCCAACGACCAGGGCAATGGTCAGCAGACAGGCCACTTGCATGGCGCCCACGCGGGCAAAGGCGGCGGGTAGTCCCCCGAACCACTGGGCCAGCCACAGCAGGCCCAGACTCAGGACCAGCATCAAGCAATAGGCGCTGACCCCATGGAGGACCTGGACCGGATGACGAAAGCCCATGGACGGCTGTCAGGCATCAAACTGGAGACTACGACTTTCCTTGCGGTACCAGTCACCGGATTCGGGCAGGAAGATATTGCAGCTTTCCATATCGCCTCCGTAGATGTGCAAGGTGACCGCCACATCATCTTCCCGGTCATTGAGGATGCGGTGGTGCTCATGAGGCGGGATCAGGCAGCCGGCGCCGCCGGTCTCCGAGGAAATGATTTCCTCCAGACGGAATCGCTCAAGCCCGTCCCGGGACTCCCGGTGCTGATACTGTTCAATGCGGATTCGGCCATGGCAGACCCCTTCCACGCACCAGAGTCCACAGTGATCATGCAATGGGGTGCCCTGCCCTACCCCCCAGGTCATGGCGACAATGCTGAATCGGCCTTCAGGGTCACGATAAACCAGGCGGCGGGCATAATGATCCTCGGCAGCCTCCATGAAGGCCCGGGGCAGTTGAAATTCTGCGCTGGATATCAGACGGCAGAGCCCCTTTTTGACCTGATCGGCAATCCGATCCGGCTCCTTTTCCCGAACCGCGTCAGCCACCGTGTCGATCAATTCGGCAGCGCCGGGAAAGTCGAATCCTGGCTCGCTTTGGGCCTTGTCGACGGCATAGTCAGTGGTCATGGTCAGGCTCCTCGAATCTTTTCAAGATAATCAGCGATCACCGGTCCGAAGCGGTCATGGTCGACCAGAAAGGCATCATGTCCCTGGATGGAGGCCAGTTCACTATAACTCACCGGAATGCCGACACGCTCAAGCCCTTCGGCCAGGGCCCTTTGCTGCTGTGCCGGGAACAGAATGTCACTGTCCACACCCACCACCGCCGCGGAACCGAGATAGTCGAGCACACCGAGTGCATCCTGCCCTTCCCCCGCATGCTCATCCACATCAAAAAGATCCATGGCCCGGGACAGATAGATGTAGCAGTTGGGGTCGAAGCCACCCACGAAGCGATCGGCCTGGGCCTCCAGATAGGACTCTATCTCGAAGCGCGGTCCGAACCCCGGGTCCGGCTCGGCCATCATCCGACGACCGAAACGCTCGACCCACTCCCCGGCGGAGCGATAGGAAATCATGCCCAGCTTGCGGGCCAGCCGCATGCCGGTAACCGGCGGTTGCTCGGGATGGTAATTGCCCCCCTGCCAGGCCGGATCACTGCGGATGGCCTCGCGCTGCAGGGAACGAATGGCGATGGCGAAGGGCAGTGCCCGCAATGCGGAGGAGATGCTCAGAAAATGACGGGCAACACCAGGGTAGCGCAGCAGAAAGGCCAGCGCTGTCATCCCCCCCATGGAAGGGCCAATCACCCCATGCACCCGCTCAAGCCCCATTTCCATCAGGGCCGCATGCGCGGCAGCGGCAATATCCTCGACCCGCAGTTCGGGAAAATCCAGCCGCCAGGGCTGGCCCGTCGCCGGATTGACACTGCCGGGTCCGGTAGAGCCGAAACAACTGCCAAGAGAGTTGAAGCAGATCACGTGCCAGTGATCGGTATCAATGGGGCGACCCGGGCCAATCATGGCCTCCCACCATCCCTCCTCGGGATCGGCGGCCGAGGAAGCGGCATGGGCACTGGGCGACAGGCCCGTGAATATCACCAGAGTGTTGTCACCATTGCCACGAGGCTGCCCCCAGGTT
>NZ_SLKM01000038.1:0-5477 GCF_007134575.1 Natronospira sp. | reverse complement strand
GCTGTTACCGATTTCCATCGTCGATCTCCTCGTGGCCCAAGGCCAGGAAGAAATTTACTGCCTGATCTCTAGTCCTCATTGTAGCCCAGGATCGGGAGAAATGCAGGATTCCCGGCTGGTCGCAGCCGCTGGCCTGATAGGCGGTGAGGGCCCGCAGTCAGGCATTGGTATCCACATCGATTCGGTTCTGGCGTCGGCGATAGGTTCCGGCCGGGCTTTCCTGAGTGAACTGTCGCGAAACTGAGCCTATTTGCATGCAAACCTTGGCGAAAACAACGTCTTTTGCAGCGATGCAGGCATCTTCCTGGAGCCGGCGGGCGAGTGCATTCAGCTTTGAAAGTCGTTCCCGCAAATCATCGACCTCTTCCGGGGGCAGTTCCGCCTGAGTCAGTCTTCTTTCCAAGCGGCGGATGGTTTTCTTGAGTCGGAAGGCATTGCCAACGCGTAGGCTGGATTCGGCACCGGAGGGCCCGCCCAACTGGACGGCTCTGATGACTTCATAGGCATCATAGCGACCGCCGAGAATGTGTCCCTTGCGTGTGCCGCGCGCCCCGACCACCAGCTTTGGGCCGGCCTCCACTTCGGAATGGGCAATCAGGTCTCGAACCATCAGGTCCCCACCGCAGCGGATCAAGGCATGTTCCACAAAGCGGGCTTCCACCGAGCCCTCGCACTGTATGACGGCATTGAAGTCAACTCGGCCCCGGCGCCGCTGGCCGATCACGCCGCCGCGAATGACGATATCTCCCCCGGCATCCAGATGGGCGCCATCCACCGTCCCGGAGACAATAATGTCGTCCCTGGCGCGGACCCGCATTCCATGGGCAATTTCTCCCCGGACCCGGACACTGCCATTGAAATCGATATTGCCAGTGGAAAGGTCCACCGCATCCAGGTCCAGGGCCGGGCTGACGGTGACCGAATCCCCCTTCCAGATGGGTTGTCCATCAATGGATGCCACCAGCACATCCGGATCATCGGCACTGATTTCGACCCCGCGCTTGCCGGCCTTCAGACGCTGATCCTTGCCGGCTTTCGCCGGGATGGGCAGGCCGGTCACATCCACCCCGGCCGTGCCCTCAGTGGGCGGGTGACGCCGCAGCAATGGCTGACCCCGTTCGACGGTGATGACCCCACCCAGGTCTCTGAAATCGGCTCTCTCGCTATCGTCAATGCGGGGCCTGCGGTCCACCATATGAGGGACCAGTGGCTCAAACCAGGCGTCGTGTCCGTTCTCCGGTGCACGCCCTTCGGCGATGAGATGATCTTCACCATCGGCACGCTGGACAATGTTTTTGACCCGCTCCAGATCGACGCCTTCCTCCAGTGACTCGGCGCGAAGAAGGTCCAACACTTCCTCCAGAGTTACCGGGACGCCGCCGGCCGGGGCCGAGACTCGAAGCCAGGCTTGCAGACCATCCTTGTCAATCCGCAGGTTGACTTCGCCGTCGGCGAGAAGGCCGATGGGGAAATTGGATACCGTGCCGGTTTTCGCTTCCTTCAGAAAGGTATTGAGCTGTTTTGACTGAAGCTGACAATCCCCATGCCCGGCGGTAGCGATGGCTTCATTCAGTTTTGCCAGCGTCATCTCTCCCAGTGGCTGTTTGTTGCTCGCCAGGAGTTCCTTTCGGGTTTGATCTGTGCGGAATTGAATCCGCGGGTCTGAATCGATTTCGTCAGATTCATCCATAATGCAATTCCCCCAGACAGCAATGCGAACGTCCCCTAATGGTTGAGGATAGCCGAAGCAAGGTGGAATTTGGATGATTCAGAGGTCGATTTGACCTTTGCAAGGCCGGAATTGACGCTAAACTGTCTGATGGCTGCCCAGGTACAGATGATCAGATTGGGTGACAAAACGGCATGAGGGATGTGGGTGACGCCCCATTGAGGCGACCGGCTTGTTTCATTACTCCAAGGAGCGGATATGCTCAGGACCATACTGCAGAGAATCAGGGAAAGCTGGCAGGGAGAGGCCAGACCGGTGAGGTCAGCCCAGCCTGCTCCCTCCAAGGCCGGGGCCGAGTCTGGCCAGGCAGCGAACAATGGCCAGGCCGGATCCTCGCAGGAGGCACCCAGGCCGACATTGCCGGAGTTGTTTGTGGGGCGGCAGCCCATCGTCAACAACCGCCGTGAAATCGTTGCCTACCAATTGTTGTTTCGAGGTGATTTGCGGGCCGACGCCGCGGATGTTCATGACGACGTCGCCGCGACCGGTGATGTGCTTCTCAATACTCTGAACAACCTCGGACTGGATCGGGTGCTCGGGGATGCAGTGGCCTTTATCAAGGTGCCCCCGGAGATGCTGGAGCACCCGCTGCTGGAAATTCTTCCCACAAAGAAGATCATTCTGGATCTGCCCGCGAAGATCAAGGTCGACGACGATATCCTGGCACGAATGGCGGAATTGAAGCGATTGGGCTACCGCTTTGCCATGACCAATTTTCGAACCAAGGACGCGCCTAGTGGGCTGCTGCGGCAACTGGACTTCATCAAGCTCAGTACCGGAGACCTCTCCGAACGGGAGCTCCACTCGGAGGTGCGGAGTCTACGGGGGCATGGCCTGCGCCTGGTAGCCGAAAAAGTGGAAAGTGAAGAAGATTTTCGCCGAGCTCGCTCCCTGTTCATGAATTACTACCAGGGTTACTTTTTTGCTCGCCCGGAGACCCTGCACATGCGCCGGGTTGATCCCCAATCTCAGAGGGTCGCCCGTCTGTTCAATCTGGTGCTATCCGATGCACCCAGAGAGGTCGTTGAAACGGAATTCAAGCAGGATGTGGCTCTGTCCTTTAACATCCTCCGCTATATCAACAGCCCGGGCATGGGGCTGCCGGAGAAGGTTACCTCGCTTCGTCATGCGCTGGTGATGTTGGGCAAGACGCACCTGGCGCGCTGGCTCAGCATGATGATGATGCGCCATGGTGGCAAGAATGCCGCTCCCCGTGCCTTGCTCCGGACAGCCTTGATTCGGGGACGGACGACGGAGATGCTGGGCATAAACCATTTGGGCAGCAATCATCGTGACCCCCTTTTCATGTGCGGCATGTTCTCCATGCTGGATGTCCTTCTCGGCATGAGCCTGGAGGAGGCGGTGAGGAGCCTCAACCTGCAGGAGCCGATCAGTCAGGCACTGGTGGATGGCAGCGGACCCTATCATCCCTACCTGGAATTGGCGCGGGCCTGCGATCATTTTGATGTGGAGGCAATCCGGGCCGGGTCCCGGCGTTTGGGCATCCCTTTGAGGCGGATCAATCAGATTCAGACCGAAGCCATGGTCTGGGCCCGACGCATGGACGAGGACATGCAGGAAGAATAAAGGAACCTCTGATTAATTCATTCGCACCCGCAGCAGGGCCCGGCCCATCGTTACAGCTTGCCAATATTGGGCTAGCGTCGCTCGCCGGCAGCCTTGGCTTGCTGCTTGTTCAGGGCCTCGCGAACACGACGGAATTCCTCCATCAGCTGATCGGGCACGCGCTCACCGAACTGCCCCAGGAAATCACCGATTTCGGTCATTTCCGAACGCCAGAGACCTTCGTCGATACTCAAAAGACCCTCCATGGCGTCTCGATCCAGATCAAGATCGGTCTGGTCAATCCCGTCCAGAGTGGGCAGGTAACCGATGGGGGATTCCACCGCTTCGGCATCGCCGTGGCTGCGGTCCAGCACCCAGCGCAGTACCCGCAGGTTTTCACCGAAACCGGGCCAGATGAACTTGCCATTGCCATCCTGGCGGAACCAGTTGACATGGAAGATCTTCGGCGCCTTGTCCAGTTTGTTCCCCACGCGGATCCAGTGGTCCCAGTAATCGGCGAAGTTGTAGCCACAGAAGGGCTTCATGGCCATGGGGTCACGACGGACCACGCCCTGAGCACCGGTAGCTGCGGCGGTGGTTTCAGAGGCCATGCCGGCACCCACCAGCACGCCGTGATTCCAGTCCCGGGCTTCGAAAATCAGCGGGGCCACATCCTTGCGCCGGCCGCCGAAGAGAATGGCCGAGATGGGGACGCCACGGGGTGATTCCGCTTCCGGGCTTTGGCTGGGATTATTGTTTGCCGAGACGGTAAAGCGGGAGTTGGGATGAGCGGCCGGGCCCATGTCCGCATTGTAGGGGCGGCCCTGCCAGTCATAGGCAGGCTCACCGTCCTTTTTGCCTTCCCACCAGGGCTGATTATCCTCGGTCACCGCCACGTTGGTGAAGATGGTGTCCTGGGTAATCATGTCGTAGGCATTGGGATTGGTCTTGGGACTCGTGCCCGGGACCACGCCGAAATAGCCGGCTTCCGGGTTGATGGCCCAGAGGCGGCCATCCTCGCCCGGATGCAGCCAGGCAATGTCGTCCCCCACGGTCCAGATCTTCCAACCCTTGTGACTTTCCGGGGGGATCAGCATGGCCAGATTGGTCTTGCCACAGGCCGACGGGAAGGCTGCCGCCACGTAATGGGTTTCACCCCTGGGATTCTCAATACCCACAATCAGCATGTGTTCTGCCAGCCAGCCCTCCTGGCGGGCCTGGTGGCTGGCGATTCGCAGGGCGTGGCATTTCTTGCCCAGCAGGGCATTGCCGCCATAGCCGGAACCAAAGCTCATGATTTCCAGTGATTCCGGGAAATGCATGATGAAGCGCCGTTCCGGGTCCAGCTCCCCGGTGGAATGCAGGCCCTTGACGAAGCTGCCCTCGCGCTCGATGCGCTCCAGCGCGGCCTGGCCCATACGGGTCATGCGCCGCATATTGATTACCACGTAGGGGCTATCGGTAATCTCCACACCGCAGCGGGAGAGGGGAGAGTCGATCGGACCCATGCAGTAAGGCACCACATACAGGGTGCGCCCTTCCATGCAGCCCTCGAACAGGCCCAGCATTTTTTCCCGGGCCTCATCCGGTGCCATCCAGTGGTTATTGGGGCCGGCGTCTTCGCGGTCCTCGGTGCAGACGAAAGTCAGGTGCTCCACGCGTGCCACATCGGCGGGGTCGGAGCGGTGCAGATAGCAGTCAGGATGGGTTTTCTCATTGAGGCGGGTCAGTTCGCCGGATTCCAGCATGGCCTCAATCAGGCGGGCATCTTCCGCCTCGCTGCCGTCGCACCAGTGAATCCGTTCCGGACGAGTCAGTCGAGCTACCTCGTCCACCCAGCGGGCGAGTGTCGCGTTGGAAGTTGTCATGGGGACCTCTGTTTCCTTGCTCGAAATTTCGGGGTACAGGCGAGGGTGCCGAGTATAGCGGGCCCCAAGGGCTGCTCGCCAGTCCATGTGACGATTCCATGACAGGCGCGCGACGAACGGCAGCGGCGCAGTCCCCTGGGCGTGAGAAAAGCCGCCCGTGCCTGTAATATGCGCGCCATGGATCAGCAGCCCGCCAAGACCCTTTTCGGCCTGCTGGGGGACGATGGCCCCCTGGCAAAGAGCCTGCCGGATTTTCGCGTGCGCGAAGAGCAGCAGCGCCTTGCCGATGCCGTGGCCGACACCCTGGCCTCCGG